>CANQQQ010000003.1 GCA_947626025.1 uncultured Clostridia bacterium | reverse complement strand
TGTATAACTTATTCCAGTTTTTTTATCTGTAATTTCTTTTTCTAATTCTTCATTTTTCATAGTTAAACCTCCATAAATTTTAAAAATTTTAAAAAAACTATTTATCAATAGTAGATTATCTGTTATAATAAATGCAATGAAAACATCTAACCAATATCTAACAAAAGTTTATAAAAATCTGTTATTTTATAATTAGTGTTAGATACTAAATTTAGATAAATTTGGGGTAAAATTGTTTGATTTAGAGCCATTTTAAGAGATGTTATATAACAATAAATGATAACATATATAAAATAATTAAAAAGACTCTGACTCCGACATGCGTAGGTTCGAATCCTACTACCCCAACCAGTCTAGGCGTTTTTATGGGATTTAGTACTCTATAAAGGCAGCTTTCTTTATATAATATTATAGCTTATTTGAAATTATTGAAAAAATAGCATTTGACAAAATTAAATAATCTATATATAATAAAAATAGGAAATGACAAATCCACAAACGTGGTTTTGCCGAAAATACGTGAAAACTCACATCTATTCGTCAAAGTTACAGATGTGAGTTTTTATTATTTATGTAGTTGCTTATCAACCCAGTTCTTATAAAGAACTGTAGCCAAGGCAACGTTTAATGTTAAAGATAATATAAATGCTATAATAAAAAATAGTATTACTTTAACCATAAACATCACCACCTCTCCTACGAAGATTCGTAAAAATTGGTAGCAAAACCACATCTGATTATTATCATTTCCTATGTCAGATAGTATAACATATGTTTTACAATAAAACAATAAAAAAGCAAACATTTTTTTGCAAAAAAATATAAAATTACTCCTGTATTACATTACGGTGTATCGTGGATGTTGTTATCACTTCGTCACGTCCTAATCTGTACTATTTAACTATATGCATTATATTTATTGAATATATATTCTTCGACTAAAAAATTATTTCATGAAAATATAAAACAAGAATATGTTATCTGTTTACCTGATTATAACAACATACGTGTTGGTGGAAGTGGTATATTTGTTAATAAAGGTTTCCACAAGTGGAGGCATGTAGGAAAACATTTACATATTTGCTTTTTTTAGAGTGATATTGAAATAAAAATATATAAGTGATAAGATTATAAGCAGAAATAAAGGAGGGAATAAAGTGGGAGATGTTGTTTTAGAGTGTAATAATCTATTTAAAAAGATTGGAAAAAAAACAATAATAAAAGATGTGTCAACAAAACTAGAAAGTGGAGATATTTTGGGCTTTATAGGACCTAACGGCGCAGGAAAAACTACAACAATTAAACTTATTTTAGGGCTTCAAAGAATTGATAAAGGCACTGTTAAAATTAATGGATATGATATACAGAAAGATTTTGAAAAAGCAATAGAAAGAGTAGGAGCAATAGTTGAAAATCCTGATTTATACATGTATTTATCAGGATATAAAAACTTACAATTAATTGCAAATCTATATAAAAATATCGAAAAAACTAGAATAGATGAAGTTGTAAAACTAGTAGGACTAGAATCAAGAATTAATGATAAAGTTTCAAAATATTCCTTAGGAATGAGACAAAGATTAGGTATTGCGCAAGCAATTATTCATAGACCTAATATATTGATTTTAGATGAACCAACAAATGGATTAGATCCAGAAGGAATAAAAGAGTTAAGAGAACTTATACAAAAGTTAGCTAAAGAAGAAAAAATGGCAGTATTGATTTCTAGTCACAATTTAGCTGAATTAGATAATTTCTGCACAAAGGTATGTATTATAAAAAATGGAGAAGTAATTGACACTAAAGATATTAATGAATTAAAAGAAGAAACAAATAAAAATAATGTGTTATTTAGAGTAAATGATACAAGCAAAATATCAACATTATTAAATGCAGTAACTATTTTAAACAATAATGAGTTCAATATTTCAGCGACTGAACAAGAAACAGCTGAGATAATAAAGAAATTAGTTAATAACAACATAGATATTTACAGTGTAAAGGAGGAAATCATAACACTAGAAGAAGCTTTTTTAAAAAAGACAGGAGGTAATAAAATTGTTTAATTTAGTAAAAAATGAATTGATAAAAATATTTAGTAAAAAAGCTATATATGTAATATTAATAATTTATCTAATACTATCAATAGCAGGAATGGCTTTAATTAAATTTATAGATAATCTTAATATGAATTCTTTTTATTTTGATTTACAACTAGAAATGGAACAAGAATATTTAGATCAAATAGATAAATCAACAGAAGAGGGAAAACAAATGTATAGTATAACACAATCTGAAATAGAATGTCTAGAACTGCAAAAAAAATACGGAGAAAATTCATGGCAATCAACCATAATAGAAGAAGATTTACGTAATCTAATAACGGATATAAATTATTATAAAAATGGATTGAGCATGTATGCAAGTAATCCAGATTTATCATTAGAAGAACTACAGGCAGAGTATAATGATGTTATAAAAAAATTAGACACTGGTGATTGGAAATCTTTTGCAGAAGAAACTTTAGTACAAACAAAAGAACAACTAGAAATTAACAGAGATACAATAGAAAAGGTAACAGATGTCAATACCATAAAGAGCCTTAAACAAGAAATAGAAATATTAAAAATAAAAATTCAAGTATTAGAGTGGAGATTAGAAAAAGATATTTGCTATGGGGATGAAAATTTTGATGACTTATTACAACAATATGAAAGCTATGCAGAATCTATAATATATACTAACTATAGTTATGATATTGATGAAAACAATTATAAAGAAAAAGAATCAAAAGATTTTGATTATAATTCAAAGATACAATATCAAGATATGTTGTCATCATTTAATATTACTAAATACAAAATTGAGAACGGTATAAGTTCAAATATGACAGCTTCAGATTCATTAAAGGATTTATTTACAACTGGAAATGGATTATTATTTACCATTATAATAGCAATAATGCTAACAGGTACAATCATAAGTGAAGAATTTAATAAAGGAACAATAAAACTACTATTAGCAAGACCTTATAGCAGAAGAAAAATTCTAGCATCAAAACTTATTGCTTGTTTAATTGCTCTAATTATTTCTATATTAGTTATTACTATAATAGAAGTAATATTTACAGGATTTACCTATGGATTTAATACAATAAATATTCCAGTAATAATTTATAATTATAGTACAAACTCAATAGTTACGATGAATGTATTTGCATATATGTTTATCAATTTATTAAAAATATGCCCATTAATTATAATTCTAGCAGTAGTTGCATTTATGATAGGTACTTTAAGCGCAAATACAGCGATAGCAATTGTTGTATCCTTCTTATTATATTTTGTTTCTAGTATTGTGCAACAGCTAGTCATATTATTCCAAGCAAAGTGGATAAGATTTATTCCTACACTAAATTGGGATTTAACGCAATATGCTTATGGAAGTTTACCTCCAATTCAAGGTATGACTTTAGGATTTTCAATAGCAATTTGTGCAATTACAATAATTGCAATATTAGTAACAACATTTGAAAGTTTTGTGAGAAAAGATATAAAAAATGTATAGCATTTACTAAAAGTATAAACTATTGAAATTACCAAAAAAATTTGATATAATACATTAACAAAAATTAGTATAAAAAACAATAAGGAGGACAAGATATGGCAATTGATATTAACGAGTACTTGACTGCAGAAAGAGTGATACGGCAAACACAGGAGAAACTGTTTGTTCTCACTAAGAACTATTTTGAGAATAATAGAAGTTTAACTGTCGAGGTTTCAAAAGAGAAAATAAAAGGATACAAGAGTGGCAGGATTATCTCTTTTGAGACATTAATTAAGCTTGATGATTTATCTGTAGGCATACACTTTTGTTATGTTGGGGACGACTGGGGATATTACCTAGAATGCAAAGAACTTGGTATGAATTCACTAGATCCACCAAAGAAAAACAATTGTACAATTCAAGGCAATATGGATATTCTGTTTATATGTAATTTAGAGAAGGAACACATAGAGAAGAGGCAACAAATTAATATGAAAAGGTATCCAAATTAGTATGTTTTACCCTATATTGACTATGTCAATATAGGGCTTTTTCAATATAGGAGTGTATTTATAATGACTTTTGTTCTAATATATGAAATAGTTTCATATATAGTAAAGGTGATATAAATGAAGACTCTATATGTTTCAGGACAAGGCAGATATTCAAAAATAAGAAAAATAGTATTATTAAAATATATAAAAAGAAAGAGTAACAAATATAAATGTATTGTAGTAGGGAAAAAGTTAAAAGAAGATTTGAAACTTATAGAAAGCATTAATAACATGGAAATACCAATTGCTGACGGAAGATGGTTATTTAAGTTTTTGGTAATACAAATTATAGAATATATCTCAAAGTGTCAGAATATTGATATACAAAAACAAAGAATAGCTATTGTATCGAATGATAATAATGATCTAATAAATTATTATGTTAAAGAATTAATGAATAAAAATAATAGATTAAGAATTATAACTGAACATAAAGAAAAATTCTATAATATGGAGGAAGCACTATATTATGAAAATGGAATAGTTTTAGCAATTTCTAATAATAAAAGAAAAGGATTACAAGATTCTGATATAATATTTAATTTCGATTTCACAGAAGAGGGATTAAATAAATACAGAATACCAGAAAATGCAATTATAGTAAATTTAAAAGGAAAAATAAATATAAATGCAAAGAGATTTTCAGGAATAAATATCAGCTCTTATAGAATTAATTTTAAAAATCGATTAATGGATATGTTAGAGTGGACTAATGACTTTGAAAAGACAGAATTATACGAGAGTTATATATATAGAAATGACAAGATAGAAAATATAGCAAAAGACATTTTAAAGGATAAAGTTATTATTGAAAGCTTGCTTGGAAACAATGGAGAAATTGCAAGAAAAGAATATAAAAATGTACTTGACAAAACAAGTTATTTGTCGTAATATTATAGTCACAATACTACATTAAATGGAGGTAAAACCTATGGATAATAAAGAAGTTTTATTAACACAAGAAGGATATGAAAATATAGAAAAAGAATTAGAATATTTAAAAACAACAAAAAGAAGTGAAATATCAGAAAGAATAAAGGTTGCACTTGGTTTTGGAGATTTATCAGAAAATTCTGAATATGATGAAGCAAAAAATGCTCAAGCAGAAAATGAAATCAAAATTGCAGACCTAGAAAATAAATTAAGATATGCTAAAATTATAAATGAATCAGAAATAGATACAAAGACAGTTCAAGTCGGTAACAGAGTAAAAATAAAAGATATGGATTATGAAGATGAATTTGAATATACAATAGTAGGTTCAACAGAAGTTGATTTATCACAAAATAAAATATCAAATGAATCTCCAATAGGAAAAGCTTTATTAGGAGCAAAGAAAAACCAAGTTGTAGAAGTAGAATTACCAGATAACGAGGTCGCAAGATACAAGGTGCTATCTATTGAAAAGAAATAATAATTAAAAATATATAAAAGATAAAAGAAGGTAAAAGTAATTAAAATTCACTTTCTTTTATTTTTTTGCAAAATTTCTGGAAATTTGTGAAGTTAAGTTTAGCAATTATAATAAACTCTTTTGTCATAAAAATTTATGAATATCATATATATAAATAATGGGATTTATGAATTTATCAAAAGGAATAACAAATGAGCAATATATAATAAATAATATAACTACTGATAGCATAACAAAAACAAGATTACAAGTATTGGGCATTCTAAAAGGGACTAAAATAATAATATTAAATAAAAGAAGAAGTGGTGTGATAATAAAAGTAAGAGGTACAAGAATAGGAATAGATAAAAAAATCTCAAATTCAATAAATATTAGAAGGGAAGAAAAAAATGGAAAACTTGAACCTTGCATTTATAGGCAATCCTAACTGCGGAAAAACCACATTATTTAATGCATATACAGGTGCAAACTTAAAAGTTGCAAACTGGCCAGGAGTTACAATAGAAAAAAAAGAATCAGAATTCAATTATAATAATTTCAGTATAAAGATTACAGACTTGCCAGGAATTTATTCTTTAAACTCATATTCTATAGAAGAACAAATATCTAGGAAATACATAGAAGAAGAAAATATAGATGTAATAGTAGATATAATAGATGCATCGTCACTAGAGAGAAATCTATACTTAGCATTGCAATTAATTGAAACAGGACAAGCTGTTGTATTGGCATTAAATATGATGGATGTAGTGAAAAAAAGAGGAATGAAAATAAATATAAAAAAATTAGAGGACAAGCTTGGAATTAAAGTAGTACCAATATCAGCAAAGAATAGAAGCGGATTAGACGAACTAATAGAAACGGTCATAGAATGTTCTTCAAAGAATAAAGCTGATAATGTAAAAGTAAAAATAGATAATGAAGAAGAGATAACTAAAAAATATGATTTTATATCAAAAATAGTTAGTGAATGTGTTGAAAATAAAAAAGAAAGGGAAGAACTTACAGATAAAATTGATAAAGTGTTAACACATAATGTATTTGGATTACCAATATTTATAGTAATAATGTCAATAGTATTCCTATTGACTTTTACATTAGGAGATTTTATAAAAGGATATTTTGAATTAGCTTTAGAATTCGTATCTAATAAAGTTTTATACATATTACAAGGCATAGGTTTAGGACCAGCAGTAATTTCTCTAATTGTTGATGGAATTATAACAGGAGTTGGTGGAATATTAACGTTTCTACCAAATATTTTTATATTATTTTTATGCTTAGCATTTTTAGAAGATAGTGGATATATGTCAAGAGTAGCCTATTTAATGAATGGCATTATGGAGAAATTAGGATTATCTGGGAAAGCATGTATTCCAATGATATTAGGATTTGGATGTTCTGTTCCCGCAGTAATGTCAACAAGAACTCTAAAAAGTGATAAAGATAGAAGAAGAACGATGATGCTAATACCATGTATGTCTTGTAGTGCGAAAATACCAATATATGTATTGTTTGCAGGATTATTTTTTCAAAAGTATGCAACATTAGTAGCATTAAGTATGTATTTAATAGGAATTTTAGTTGGAATTATTGTAGGAGTTATAACACAAAAATTAGATAAGGATGTTAAGAGAGAAAAGTTGATAGTAGAATTGCCAGAGTATAAAATGCCAGACTTTAAAACTATTAGAAAATATGTATGGGATAAAGTTAAGGATTATCTAGAAAAAGCAGGAACAATTATCTTTCTCGCTTCAATTTTACTATGGGGAGTTTTAAATATAGGCCCAACAGGTTTTGTAGAAAATGCGGAGGAGAGTTTTGGAGCAATATTTGGAAAAATATTAGTACCAATATTAAAGCCTGCTGGACTAGGATATTGGCAAATAGCGGTTGCATTGATTTCTGGATTAGCAGCAAAGGAAGTTGTCGTATCAAGTATAAATGTTTTATATGGTATTGATATTACAGCAAATGGTACAGAACTATACACAATATTAAGTAGTGTAGGATTTAAACCAATAAATGCATTTTGTCTAATGATATTTTGCTTATTATATGTTCCATGCATTGCAACAATGGCAACAATTAAGAATGAAACTAAATCAAACGCATTTACTTTACGATTAATAGCATTTCAAATATTATTAGCTTGGGGAATTACAACATTAGTATATCAAATATTTGTGTAACGAAATTAGTATTGTTGATGAAATTTATAATTTCTATGTATTTATAAGAGAATTTTTACAAAATTACTATCAGCATTAAGATTTATTTATTTTAAGTTAAACCTAAATAGGTAAGAGGAAAATAAGCACAAGAGACTACTTTTGAAGTAGTCTCAAATATTAAAATTATTGAATATAAAAATTTATAAAATAATGCAAATTAATCCTCCACTACCTTCATTTACAATACGCTCTAGAGTTTCTTGTAGTTTACCTTGAGCATCTTCTGGCATACGAGATAGCTTGTTTTGCAAACCTTCATTTACAAGTTCATGTAAATTCTTTCCAAAGATATTAGATTCCCAAATCTTTTGAGGGTCACTTTCAAATTCTGAAAGTAGAAAATTAACTAATTCTTCAGATTGTTTTTCTGAGCCTACAATAGGAGAAACTTCAGTTTCAATATTTGCCCTTATAATATGAAGACTTGGAGCAGTTGCTTTTAGTTTTACTCCAAATTTAGAACCTTGCTTTACCATCTCAGGTTCATCTAATATTAAATCTTCCATACCAGGAGTTACAATACCATAACCTGTAGCTTTTGCAGACTCTAATGCATAGGATATCTTATCATATTCCTTTTTAGTCTGAGCAAAAGAAGTGAGTACAGAGAATAAATCTCCTTCATCTGTTATATTTACTCCTGTCAAATCACTTAGAATTTGATAGAACAAATCATCTTTTAATTCAATGGAAACGTTAATATTACCATTACCAAGGTTAATCTCTTGTAATACACTATTATTTATTATGTCAGTAGAGCTGATATTATCAACACATGGTTTTACTTCTTTTAGCACACGTATATTTGAAAAGGCATTTTTAATGTCTGTGTAAAGTGATTGCTTTAACCAATGCGAATCATCAAGAGTATTAACCCATTTTGGTAGACTAACATTAATTTGCTCAATAGGGAATTCATAAAGAATTTTTCCGAACATGTTGTTAATATCTTCTATATTTAATTCCGAACAATTAAGTGGTAATACAGAAACACCATACTTTTCTTCAAGTCTTTCGGCTAGTTGAGTAGTATATTCTGAGTTAGGATCTGAACTGTTTAAAACTATTACAAAAGGTTTATTTAATGCTTTTAACTCATTTACGACACGTTCCTCTGCATTTATATAATCTTCTCTAGGAATTTCAGAAAAACTTCCATCAGTTGTAATTAAGATTCCAATAGTTGAATGTTCATCTATTACTTTTTTCGTTCCTATTTCAGCAGCTTTTTCGAACGGAATTTCTTCGTCAGACCAAGGCGTTTTCACCATTCTAGGTACATCATCTTCCAAATAACCAATTGCATTATTTACAAGATATCCTACGCAGTCAACAAGTCTAGCCTTAAATTTCAAATTATCACCAAGATTAATTTGAACAGCCTCATTAGGAACAAATTTAGGCTCAGTAGTCATAATTGTTCTACCACCTGCACTTTGTGGTAATTCATCTTTTGCTCTTTCTTTTTTATATTCATTTTCGATATTTGGAATAACTAATAAATCCATAAAACGTTTTATAAATGTAGATTTACCAGTTCTAACAGGACCGACAACACCTACATAGATATCTCCATCGGTTCTAGATTGTATATCCTGATATAAATTAGAATTTTCCATATTAACTATCATTCCTTTCCCGCACAAATCTTATTTTTCACACTAATGTCCATACAAAATGTTTGTACATAGACCTTATTTGTAAATGTATATTAGACAATAATGAAAAATATTACAAAGAAATGGATAAATTATTGCTTATACATATTTATAAATTTTCAAGATTTATAAGATATAATAATTATTAATGTAATCAAAGTTAATTATTTATATAATAAAATTTAGTATGAATTAAAAAGTTTATTTTTTATAAATTTAATTGGGATATTAAATTTTACGTTAAACGAAAGGCAAATCTCTTGAACTTAAAAAATATCTGTGATAAAATACAAAAAATGTAGAATAAAATCGAATGGAGGCAGGATAAGATGGCAGAATATTCACCTATGATGCAACATTATTTAAGTATGAAGGAAGAATACAAGGATTGTATTTTATTTTATAGATTGGGAGACTTCTATGAAATGTTTTTTGATGATGCAATTGAAGTTTCAAGAGAATTAGAACTTACATTAACAGGTAAAGAATGCGGAATGGAAGAAAGAGCTCCAATGTGTGGAGTCCCTTATCACGCTGCAAATGTATATATAGCGAGGTTAATAGAAAAAGGATATAAGGTGGCAATCTGTGAACAATTAGAGGATCCGAAAACTACAAAAGGAATAGTAAAAAGAGGAGTAGTGAAAATCGTTACACCAGGAACAGTATTAGATGATACAGTATTAGATGAAAAGAAGAATAATTATATAATGTCTATATATAAACAAGGATTGTTTTTTGGACTTGCAGTGTGTGATGTATCAACTGGTGACTTTTATGCTACACAAATAAAAGAAACAAATAATTTTGCAAAATTATTAGATGAGATTGCTAGATTTTCACCAGTAGAGATTGTAACTAATGAACTTATGAGTTCTACTATTGAGGAGATGTCTAAAATTTCTCAAAGATTTGAAAACTGTTATATATCTAAATATGAAGAAAAATATTTTGATATAGATATAGAAAAAATTACAGCTAAACATCAAGTATTAGACATGAAAGGTAATGAGATAAAAGATTTTAAAGAAAAATTATTAGTAGTATCAACAGTAAATGCATTACTTTCATATATAACGCAAATGCAAAAAATGGAAATTGAAAATATTCAAGCAATTAAAGTATATAATACTACAAGATATATGTCATTAGATATTACTGCAAGAAGAAACTTAGAAATCACAGAAAGGATGAAGGACAAAGGTAAAAAAGGAACGTTACTTTGGGTACTAGATAGAACTTCTACATCTATGGGAGGAAGAAACTTAAGAAGATGGATTAATGATCCTTTAATAGATATAGAAGAAATACATAGTAGACTAGGAGCAGTTAAAGAATTAAAGGAAAACTTAATACTGAAAGCAGATATTCAAGATAACTTAAAAAAGGTATATGATATTGAAAGACTTGTGGCCAAAATTGCTTATGGAAGTGCAAATGCAAGAGATATGGTATCATTAAAAAATTCTTTAAGTAAATTACCTGATATAAAGAAAATATTAAGTGACACTAAATCTAAAATGTTAAAAAATTTATATGAAAATTTGGATGAAGTAAAAGAAATTCATGATTTAATAGAAAATGCTATTGTTGAGGATCCTCCAATAGTTATTAAAGAAGGCAACATTATAAAAAACGGATACAATGAAGAAGCCGATAGATATAAGGAAGCAACTACTAATGGAAAAAAATGGTTAGTGGAACTCGAAGCAAAAGAAAGAGAAAGAACTGGAATTAAAAATTTAAAAGTAAGCTATAACAAGGTTTTTGGATATTATATTGAAGTTACAAAATCATACCTAAACTTAGTGCCTGAAGACTATATAAGAAAGCAGACCTTATCAACTGGAGAAAGGTATATTACAGAAGAATTAAAAAAATTAGAGGATGAAATTTTAGGTGCTGAAGAAAAATTAGTTGAATTAGAATATAATCTATTTGTAGAAGTAAGAAATAAAATTGCATCACAAATCGAAAGAATACAAAAATCAGCTACTATAATTGCTACATTAGATGTATTAACTTCATTTGCAACTGTTGCAGAAGACATGAATTATTCAATGCCAGAAGTAGATGACGGACCAGAAATAATAATAAAAAATGGTAGACATCCTGTAATTGAAAAGATGTTGCCAAGGGGAAGTTTTATAGCTAATGATACATATTTAAATAAAACAAGTGATAGACTTTCAATAATTACAGGTCCTAATATGGCAGGAAAATCAACATATATGAGACAAGTAGCCCTTATTACATTAATGGCTCAAATAGGCAGCTTTGTACCAGCAGATTCTGCGAAAATTGGCGTAGTAGATAAAATATTTACAAGAGTTGGAGCATCAGATGATTTAAGTATGGGAGAAAGCACATTTATGGTAGAAATGATGGAAGTTGCCAATATTTTAAAAGATGCTACAAGTAATAGTTTAATAATATTAGATGAAATAGGAAGAGGAACATCAACATATGACGGACTTTCAATAGCATGGGCAGTAGCAAAATATATATCAGATACAGACAAATGTGGAGCGAAGACTTTATTTGCAACACATTACCATGAATTAATAGAATTAGAGAATGAGCAAGAAGGGGTTAAAAATTATTCAATAGCTGTAAAGGAAAGAGGAGAAGACATTATATTCCTAAGAAAAATAATTGAAGGGGGAACAGATGAAAGCTATGGAATACATGTTGCGAAACTTGCAGGAGTTCCAAAAGAGGTATTAAAAAGTGCAAACGAAATATTGAGGAATCTTGAAAGAAAAAGTATGTTAGGACAAAAGAAAATGGAAAGAGAAAAGAAAGATGAAGTAGCGGGACAACTAAACATGTATAATTATAAAATTGCAGAAATAGCACATGAAATAGATAAAATAAATGTAGATGAATTAACGCCAATAGAAGCATTAAATATTTTAGTTAAACTAAAGGAGCAAGCATCATAGCATTTGTTGAAAAAAATCATAAAAGTACTTGAAAATATATACAAAATATGGTAAAATAACCAATGTTTGAAAAGAGAACCAACTTTTTTCATCCTTTCTCGCAACTAGATTGTGGGATATATATCCAAAAGGAGGTGAAAATAATGAATAAATACGAAAGTGTTATCATTATTGGTCAAGATGTTACTGAAGAAGGAATCAAAGCTCTTATAGCTAGATTTACAGACTTGATTAATACTGATGGAAGATTAGAAAA
Organism: uncultured Clostridia bacterium; assembly: GCA_947626025.1. Lineage (GTDB taxonomy): Bacteria > Bacillota > Clostridia > TANB77 > CAG-508 > CAKPSH01. The sequence goes on along the minus strand of CANQQQ010000003.1, from coordinate 50,971 downwards.
TATTGAAGAATATGGAAGAAAAAAATTAGCATATGACATTAAAAAGAACACAGAAGGTTACTATGTAGTATTTAATTTCGAAGCAAAACCAGAATTAATTGCAGAGTTAGAAAGAAACTACAGAATAACAGATGAAGTTATAAAATTTATAACAGTAAAAATAGTAGACTAAAAAAAGAACTAGGGAGCCAAAATCTGAGATAGAAAGAAGGAATTAAATATGAACAAAGTAATTTTAATGGGAAGATTAACAAGAGATCCAGAAGTTAGATATACACAAACTAACAACACAATGGTAGCAAGTTTTAGTTTAGCAGTAAATAGAAGATTTGTAAGACAGGGAGAAGAAAGACAGGCAGATTTTATAAATATAGTTGCTTGGAGTAAACTTGGAGAATTTTGTAGTAAATATTTTAAAAAAGGTCAACAAGTTGGTATTATAGGAAGAATACAGACAAGAACTTGGGATGATGATCAAGGTCAAAAGCACTATATTACTGAAGTTATTGCTGAGGAAGCATATTTTGCAGATGGAAAAAGAGAAAATGATGAAAATTCTTCAAACTTTGAGAACACTTTTGGAAATGTTGCATCAAATCCAAATCCCGATTTTGAAGTTACACCTAGTGATGATTTACCATTTTAATATTTAGATAGGGGGAAGAATAATGGCAGACAAAAAGAATAACAGAAAAAATAATAAAAGAAATAACAACAACATGGATGAAGAGTTTAACACTAAATTTAAAAGAATGAGAAAGAAAGTATGTGTACTTTGTAGTGATAAAAACTTTGTTTTAGATTACAAAAATCCAGAGCAATTAAAGAAATTCATAAATGAAAAAGGCAAAATTTTACCAAGAAGAGCTACAGGTGCTTGTGCAAAACATCAAAGAGATATAACATTAGCAGTTAAGAGATGTAGACAAATTGCTTTATTACCTTATTCACAAAATTAAAAAAAGACCGAAAGGTCTTTTTTGTATAATAAGAGAGTTTATATTTCTTATTATATAAAAAGTATAATTGTTTAGAAATTTTTAAATTCGTTTTTTAATATATAAAAATCGAAAGGAAGACTATATGCTAAAAGAACTAGAAAATTGTAATATATGTCCACATAAGTGCAGTATAAATCGAAAAGAAAAAGTAGGCAGATGTAAAGCAACAGACAAAGTTAAAATTGCTTTATATTCATTACATAAATTTGAAGAGCCTTGTATTAGTGGAATGGATGGATCAGGAACTATATTTTTTTCTAATTGTAATTTAAATTGTATATTTTGCCAAAATTATGAGATAAGTCAAAAAGGTAGAGGTAAAGAGATAACCATTAACGAATTAGCAGATATATTTATAAAACAACAGGATAATCATGCAAATAATATAAATCTAGTATCTCCTACAATTTATATTTATCAAATAATAGAAGCAATAAAAATTGCAAAAGGCAAAGGATTAAATATTCCAATTATTTATAACTCTAATGGATATGAAAATGTAGAAACAATAAAAAAACTAGAAGGATATATTGATGTCTATTTACCAGATTTAAAATATTATTATGATGAATTAGGAATAAAATATTCTAAGGTAAATAACTACTTTGAAATAGCCACAAAAGCTATAAAAGAAATGTATAGACAGGTTGGAAGACCACAATTTGATGAAAATGGGCTTATAAAAAAAGGGATTATCATAAGACATTTAGTGCTTCCAAACCATATAGAGAATTCTAAAAGAGTTTTAAAATGGATAAAATCAAACTTGGAAAATAAAGTTAATATTAGTATTATGGCACAGTATTTTCCAACGTATAATGCCATGGAGAGTGATTTAAATAGGAAACTAACAAAAGAGGAATATGATGATATAGAAAAATATTTATATAGGTTGAATTTACAAAATGGATATATTCAGGATTTAGGAGAACACGAGGAAGAGTATGTTCCAAATTGGGAGTTCTAAAAATAGAAAAAACAGCATATACATATTATAAGAGAATATGTATATGCTGTTTTTATCTGATTTATTGCCATTCAGATTTTACATTATTAATTTGCAAACTCAAATTAATAAGAAACAAGGTCTGTAAAAGATAGTTTTATTCTTTATACCATAAGAAAGTCAATTATAAAAAGGAGACTAAATGGAAATTTTAGAATATTTTCCGATGAGAATAAGAGAGAAAATAAACTATAAATTAGGACAAAGGTACAACAATTTAGAAGAAATAAGAATAAGAGTAAATTGTCCTATAATTTTAATATTTAATGGGGAAGAAGAAATAATCCCATATAGAATTACAAATGAGGATACAAAAGAAATTCTACAATATGTATGCGAAAATTCAATTTATGCCTATCAAAATGAAATTAATCATGGATATATTACAATAAGAGGAGGACATAGAGTTGGAATTACAGGAAATTGTGTTATTGAAAATGATAAAGTAATAAATATTTCATATATTTATAGTTTAAATTTTAGAATAGCAAAACAAATCATCGGGGCAGGAAACGAAATTATAAAACATATTATTGACATAGAAAATGACAATATATTTACGACTTTAATAGTTTCTCCACCAGGAGCAGGGAAAACTACAGTACTAAGGGATTTAGTAAGACAACTTAGTTTAGGAATTGATTATATAAATTTTAAAGGTAAAACAATAGGAGTGGCAGATGAAAGAGGAGAGATTGCAGCAATGTATAAAGGAATTCCACAAAATGATATAGGGATAAGGACAGATATTCTAGATAATGTACCAAAATGGATAGGTATGGAGATGTTAATAAGATCAATGGCTCCACAAATAATAGTAGCTGATGAAATAGGTAATTTAGAAGATGTTAATGCAATTAATTATGCAACTTCTTGTGGAGTTAAAGGAATATTTACAGCACATGGTGAGAGGATAGAAGATATAAATATGAATTTATATTTAAAAAAAATTATTGATTTAAATATTTTTGAGATAATAATTTTCTTAGATAAAGTTAATAAGGGCAGGATAAAGTCCATATATCGTTTAGATAGATCTGAAAAGGATAGTTCTAAAAAGTACAAGCAATGAATATATATATTTTAGAAAGGGGAAAGCTAAGTGATATTAATAAAAAGTGTTATATTATGTGCAATATTTGGTGGATCAGCATTAATAGGAATAATGATATCTAATAAATATAGATATAGAACCACACAATTGCGTGAAATGAAAAAAGCACTGAATTTTTTAGAGGCGAAAATAGAATATACATATGAACCATTAGCAGACATTTTTATAGATATATCAAATAATATAAAGAGAGAAATTGGTAGTATCTTTAAAGTAGCAGCGATAAAAATGAAAGATATTTCTGCACAAGAGGCGTGGGAATATTCTGTGGACATTTCACAGACAAGTTTAAATAGTCAGGATTTATATATAGTAAAAGATTTTCGGCAAAATATTGGGACAAACTGACTTACAAGGACAACTTAGTAAAATTAAATTAACATTAGGTTTTTTAGAAAATCAAATACAAGAAGCACAAGAAGAGGAAAATAAAAATAAAAAATTATACAAGACTTTAGGAGTATTAACAGGCGTAGGATTAGTAATAATTCTAATATAAAATTGGGGGATATTCAAATGAGCATTGATTTATTATTTAAGATTGCTGCAATAGGAATTTTGGTTGCAGTATTACATCAAGTATTAGTAAGAGCAGGTAGAGAAGACCAAGCTATGATGACTACTTTGGCAGGATTAGTAATAGTATTAAGTATAGTAATTAAAGAAATAAGTACACTATTTGATAGTGTTAGAACTTTATTTAATTTATAACAATTCTTTTTAATTTGATTTGTACCTTGTAAAGGAATGATAGTAAATATGGATATTATTAAAATTATTGGAATTGGCTTAATAGCAGTAATAATAGTTATTATTTTAAAACAATACAAACCAGAATTTACTGTATATGTATCAATCTGCGCAGGAGCTATTATTCTTGCACTTGTTATGACAAGATTAAGTGGCATAATACAGTTATTAACAGAACTATCAAATAAAGTTAGTGATACAAATGGCTTTTTAACTGTGCTAATTAAAATTACAGGAATAGCCTTTTTAACAGAATTTGCAGTAAGTATATGTAAGGATTCAGGCGAAAGTGCTATCGCTTCAAAGGTTGACTTGGGTGGAAAAGTAATAATAATATCTATGTCAATACCAATAATATCAGCATTACTTGAAACTATAGTGCATGTTTTACCATGAAGGAGAAACAAATGAAGCTAATAAGAATTTTATTAATTATGGTAATTATAATATTTACCGTACCAAACAAAGCATTGGCAAGCGAAGATATACTAGAATCTACAGAAGAAATGCTAGATATTTCATCTTTTATATCTGAAGCACAAAAATATACAGAAGAAGTTTTTGATGATATGGACTTTTCGGAAGTATTAAGCTCTGCAATGAGTGGGGATTTTAATGCAACAAGTATTGCTAAAAGATTATTTAATCTCTTAGGAATAGAGATGAGAAGTCAAGTTACAATGGTTGGAAGTATAATTATAATCATAGTAGTACATAGTATTTTGAAAAGCATAAGCGATGGACTAGATAATGGTGGAATAAGCCAAATTACATATTTCGTTCAATATATATTAATTGTTACGTTGATAATGACGAATTTTTCAGGAATAATCTCTAGCATAAAAGATACTATTCAAGATTTAGTTGGATTTTCATACTCATTAATACCTTTATTATTAGCATTAATAATGATAACAGGGAATATAGTTACTGCTGGAGCAGTACAACCTATTCTTCTAATAATGATCACATTTATAGGAAATTTTATTTCAACTTTTTTATTACCAATGGTGCTTATTGGGACTTCTTTAGGAATAATATCAAAGATATCTGATAAAGTTCAAATAGATAAACTTGCAAAGACATTTAAATCGAGTGTTGTATGGATAATGGGAATAGCATTAACAATATTTACAGGAGTACTATCATTAGAAAGCAGTTTAACAGGACATGTTGATGGAATTACTACAAAAACAACAAAAGCTATTGTTTCAAGTGCAGTGCCAGTAGTTGGAAAGATTTTAAGCGATACAGCAGAGGTTGTATTAGGAAGTGGTGTAATACTAAAAAATGCAGTTGGAATAATTGGAGTAATTGTAATAGTGGGAATATGTGCAATGCCAATTATTCGATTAGCTGTACTTACAGTACTATACCATGTTTTATCAGCTGTATGTCAACCAATAGCGGACAAAAAGATAATAGATATTATAGAACAAATGAGAGATACATTTAAAGTATTGCTAGCAATGGTAAGTTCTATTTCTGTTATGCTAATAATTGGAGTAACAATAGTAATTAAAATTTCAAATATTTAAGGAAGGAGAAAGACATTGATTACATATATTAGCTCATGGGCACGCCAGGTAATAGTAAGTGTAGTAATTGGAATTATATTAGAAATGATATTGTCCCCTGATAGTAAAAGTACTAAATATATAAAAACAGTAATAGGAATATACGTTGTATATGCAATTATTGCACCAGGATTAAATTTAATAGGTGGAAATAAACTAGATTTTTCTAATATTGATTATGAAAATTACTTTACAAGTAGTAACATATATCAAAATTTAGAAGGCAATATAGAGAAGATAGAAACTGATAGTTTTGAGGAAAATTATAAATTAAAATTAAGACAAGATATTGAAAACAAATTGAGAGAAAAAGAATTTATTGTAAGTAATATAAATTTAGAAGTTGATTTAGAAGAAAATAGTGAAAAATATGGAGAGATTAAAGAGATAGAAATTAGTTTATCTAAGAATGGAAAAAATAAAAAGCAAGATGGAGTAAATGAAATATCAGTTAATAAAATAACTGTAATGTCAAACAACAGTAAAGTAGATGAAACACATAGTAGTTTAACAGAAGATGAAAAAAGTGAAATAAAAGAGTTTATAAGCCAAGAGTATGGCATAGAAAAAAATAATATATTAATTAGATAAGGAGGAGAGTTGCATGCTAAAAGAAAAAATGCAAATGATAAAATCAAAATACCAAGGAAAAGCAGATAAGAGAAAAATAGAGAATTTGATTATATTTATAGTAGTTCTAATAATAACATTAATTGCAATAAATACAATCTGGAAAGAAGATTCAAAGAATAAAGATGAAACAAAAGAAGACAGCTTGGGATATAAAACATTAGCAGATTATGTAAGTAATGACAATGAAAGTACAGAAGATGAATTAGAAGCAAAACTAGAAGGGATATTATCTAAAATGGAAGGAGTAGGAAAAGTAAGTGTAATGATCACATATTCAAAAGGAAGTGAAATTGTGCCTATGCAAAATGAAACTTCGAAAACATCATCTACACAAGAAAATGATTCTGATGGAGGTACTAGAATAATAGAAGAAACCGATAAAACAACAGAAATTATTTACTCAAATGGAACAACTATAGAAACGCAAACAGTTATTAATCCAATAGTAAAAGGAGCAATAGTAATTGCAGAAGGAGCTTCTAATGCCACAGTAAAAAGTAATATTGTATCAGCAGTAGAAGCTATTACAGGACTTGCTACTTATAAGGTACAAGTTTTTGAGATGAATCAATAATTTGAAAATAATAGAAACGATTTTCTCAAATTTAATGAGTATATTGGGTAAAAAAGAAAGGAATGATTGTATATGAAAATAATTAAAAAAAATGAGTTGACGATTTTGATTATAGCATTAATGCTGGTAACAGCAGGATATTTAGATTATATTGGTAGAAATAAAACTCAAGATATAAGCTCAGAAGTCGCTACTCAAGACATAGATAGTCAGAATATTTCAAATGAAAATGATGAAATTGCGAAACTGGGAGATGCTAAATTAGTAAGCGATAATCAAACAGAAACTCAAGAGGTTTTTAATCAAAGTGATGAAAATAATGAAAACACAAACACAGAAGATCAATATTTTGTATCAGCAAAATTAGATAGAACAAATATGTATTCACAAACAATAGAGAATTATCAAGCGATAATAGAAAATCCAAATGTATCAGGAGAACAAAAAGCTGTTGCAACACAGGAGATTTCTAAGATAAGTCAGATACAAAATGCAATAATGATATCTGAGAATTTATTATTAGCTAAAGGATTTAATAAGTGTATAATATTTGTAAATGATACAAGTATTAGTGTAATAATAGGAAAAGAAACTTTATCACAGGAAGAAATTGCTCAAATCCAAAATATCGTATCACGAGAATTAGGAGCAAATGCAGATAATATACATATTTCAGTTAAGTAATATAAATTTATGTACTCTTTTAAAATTGTCCAAATAATTCTAAAAAACTAATTGACATTTTCACTATTTTAATAGATAATAAATATATTAAAACAAATGATTTTGAAAAGAACAAAAGGGGGTACATATTCTTATGTATATGTTTAATAGAATTACAGTTAATCCTCAACTGCCTAGAAGGATTAATAGATTGACAGAAATTTCATATAATCTTTGGTGGGCTTGGAATACAGATTTTTTAAGACTATTCAAGCAAATGGATATTGATTTATGGGAACAGATTGGAAAAAATCCAGTAAAGTTTTTAAAGCAAGTATCTCAAGAGAAGATAGAACAATATGCAAAAGATGAAGATTTCTTAAAAGAATATGATAAAGTAGTAGAAGATTTTGATAATTACATGAATAGTAAATCTACGTGGTTTAGTAAAAAATACCCTGAAAATAAAAATGATTTAATTGCATATTTTTCAGCAGAATATGGATTAGATCAAATTCTACCTATATATTCTGGCGGACTTGGGATATTATCAGGAGATCACTTAAAAGCGGCAAGTGACTTAGGTCTTCCATTAGTAGGTGTAGGACTATTATATAAAAATGGATATTTTCATCAAGTAATAAACGCTGAAGGTAGACAAGAATCTGTTTATATAGATATAGATTTAGAAAATTTACCAATATTGCCAGTTAAGGACGCAAATGGTAATGATTTAATTATTTCAGAAAAAATACAAAAAAGAAAAATATATTTAAAAGTATGGCAAGTAAATGTTGGAAGAGTTAAATTATATTTAATGGATTCTGACATTTTAGAAAATGCTGACGATGATTTAAAAGAAGTAACAAAGAGACTATATGGTGGAGACCAAGAGATGAGAATAAAACAAGAAATTGTTTTAGGAATGGCAGGAACTAGATTAATAAAGGAACTAGGATTACAGCCAACTGTTTACCATATGAATGAAGGTCATTCAGCTTTTCTACTATTAGAGTTAATGAGACAATTAGTTGAAGATAAAAAAATAGCATTTAGGATTGCAAGGGATATAGTTACTTCACAAACTGTATTTACCACTCATACACCAGTTCCAGCGGGAAATGATATCTTTACTATAGATTTAATGGATAAATATTTTAAAAATTATTGGAACTTATTAGGAATTGATAGAGAACTATTTATGAGATTAGGTGTAGCACCAGATCAACCTACTGAAAGTGGATTCAATATGGGGATTTTAGCACTAAAAATAGCAGGAAAGAGAAATGGTGTTAGTAAACTTCATGGAGAAGTATCAAGAGAACTATTTGGAGAGTGTTGGCCAGATATTGCATCAAACGAATCACCAATAACTTATGTTACAAATGGTATACATACATGCTCATGGTTAGCTCCAAAATTAAAAGAGTTATATAATGAATATCTAATACCATATTGGCAAGATAAAATACATGAAGAAGATACATGGAAAAAAATTCAGGATATACCAAATGCAGAATTATGGTCTGCTCATATAGCTAGAAAAGAAAAATTATTTAAACTAGTCAAAGAGAATGTTACAGCAAGATTAAGAAGAAATGGTACTCCATATGATCAGATAATGGAGATAGTATCAAAACTTAATCCAAATACATTAACTATTGGCTTTGCAAGAAGATTTGCTACATATAAAAGGGCAACATTAATATTTAGAGATTTAGAAAGAATTACGGAGATTTTAAATAATCAAGATAGACCTGTGCAATTAATTTTTGCTGGTAAAGCACATCCAAGAGATATAGAAGGACAAGAATTAATAAGACAAATACATGAAATATCAATGAAACCACAATTCAAGGGAAAGATATTCCTTTTAGAGGATTATGATATTGAAATGGCAAGATATTTAGTCAGTGGTGTAGATATTTGGTTAAATAACCCAAGAAGACCAATGGAAGCATCAGGAACAAGTGGGCAAAAAGCATCAGTTAATGGAGTAGTAAATTTTAGTATATTAGATGGTTGGTGGGTAGAAGGATATAACAAGAAAAATGGCTGGATAATAGGAACTAATGATGAATATGATTCATATGATATTCAAGACAATGCAGATTGTCAAAGTATTTATAATACTTTAGAAAATAAAATAATACCTATGTATTATGATAAATCACCTGAAGAAGATTTTTCTAATCAGTGGGTACAAATGATGAAAAATTCGATTATATCTACTGGAGGAATGTATAGTACAGCAAGGATGGTTGCAGATTATACAGAAAAACTATATATGCCATTATGTAATCTTCATAATACATATTATAAAGATTTGGAAAACGTAATTGGATATAGCGAGTGGAAGATGAATGCTAGAAATGAGTGGAGTAAAATTAAAATAACACAAGGTAAAAATATAAGAGATATTTCAATAGATGCAGGTAATAAGATAGATGTTAGTTGTAAAGTTCAATTACCTAATATAAGTCCTGATACTATATCAGTAGAAGTATATTCAGCAAAAATAATGCCAGATGGAAGCTTTGAAGATATAAATGTTACTCCAATGAAAAGAGATATAAAAGAGGATAATTTATATACTGGAGAGATAGAACTAAGAACAGGAGGAGACTATGGATACACATTTAGAGTAATGCCAAAGCATCCAATGTTATTAGATCCGGCAAGTTTAAATTTAATTAAATGGCTTGAAGAAGAAGAAAAAGAGGAAATATCAGAAAAAGAAAAGCAAAATGTTGAAAATATTGTAAAGGAGTTAAATAATGTATAACATAAAGGACACATTTATATGAATGTGTCTTTTATGTTACATTTATATGACATTTAATAATTTCCATTGACTTAAAAAGTCAAAAAATGTTATACTATGTTAGAATGTAATAATTAATGATATATTATGTGTAAAAATGAATTATAGATAAACTCTAATAGATAAGGAGGTAGACATTACAAAATGACACGAAACAGAAAAATGGTATTAGCAATATTCATTTGTATAATATTAATACTTCAACTAATATGCATACCTCACAATGTAGAAGCAAGTACATATACGCAAACAAAAAGAACTGGAATATCTAATTTCCCAGAAAGCTATCAAGCAAAATTAAAAGAATTACAATCACTATATCCTAATTGGACATTTACGGCGTATTATACAGGAATAACATGGAATGAATTTATTAATCAAGAAATGTCAGTACATACAAGAAATGTTGTTATATCTTCAAATCCACTATGGCTAGACAGCTGTAATCTTGGAATTAAGGGAGGATATAAATGTGCGTCAAAATCTATATTAGAATATTATTCAGATCCAAGAAATTTTTTAGATGAATCAGGAATATTTCAATTTTTAGAGATGACGTATAATTCTAGTTCGCAAACAGAGGCAGGAGTAAAAAGTATTATTGCTTCAACTTTTATGAACAAGGAAGTCACTTTCCCATTAAATGGTGTTAATACTACGATGCATTATTCTAAAATTATCATGGAAGCAGCAAGAGAAAGCAAGATGAGTCCATATAGTATAGCGATAAAGATAAGACAAGAAGTAGGAAATAATGGAAGTAATTCAGTATCAGGTCATTATGAGTCACCAAATGGTACTGTTTATGATGGATATTATAATTTCTTTAATTATGGCGCAAATGATACAGGAGATCCAATAACAAATGGATTAGAATATGCAAAAAATCATGGATGGACAAACCCATATATTGCAATTATAGAAGGCTCTAAGACAATGGCAAACAATTATACAAATGCAGGGCAAAATACAGCATATTTCTATAAATGGGATGTTGTAGGTAATGAAACTTCACAATTATTTAGTCATCAATATATGACGAATATTCAAGATCCATCTAGTCAAGCTAAAAGTTTATTTAATACATATGCATCAAACAGTTTATTAGTGACGCCATTAAACTTTATAATACCAGTTTATGACGCTATGCCAAATGCGAATAATTTACCTACAACAATTGATGAAGATTTGTCAACATCATATTATATAAATGGAACAGGAGTAAGATTAAGAGCAACACCATCTACTTCAGCTAGTATTCTTGCAACTTTATCAAAAAATGAAGTTGTTACACTGTTACAATGGAATTCAGCAACAGCTAATGGATATCAATGGTCTAAGATACAACTTTCAAATGGAACTGTTGGATATGTAGCAAGCCAATATTTAGTTTCATGTAGAGGAGAAACTAATGCAGAAACACAAGCTAAAATTGAAGGAGACTATGTAAAAGCAACTCCAGGTATAACAGTGAAAAAAATAGGAGAATTATTAAAAACAACAAATTATGAAATATATTCTGGACAAACAAAATTACAAGACACGTCAAATCTAGCAACTGGGAATATTTTAAAAGACATTACAAACAATAAACAATATACAATAGTAGTATTAGGTGATGCTAATGGAGATGGAAAAGTAACACCAGCAGATTCAACAGTTATATTGAGAGCATATGTTGGATTAAAAGAGCTGAATACTATAGAAAATTTGGCTGCTGATGTAAATATTGATGGGAAAACAACACCATCAGATTCGACTGTTGTATTAAGATCATATGTTGGTCTTACAAATATAAAATTATAAGGAGGCTAGTATGGCTAAGAAAATAAAATACATTTTTTTATTAAGCATATTATTTACGATAGGTATATGTACACATTCATTCGCAAGAATAAAAACTAATGACATTACAGTAGATTCAGGAGCAACTGTAACAATAACTGTAAGTAGTCAAGAACCTGTGGCATCTGGCGCTATTAATATAACATCTAATGGAGGATTAACTTTTAAAAGTGCATCTGGCGGAACAGTAAATGGTACATTAGTTGCTTTTTCAGCATCTAACAATAAAACCTCAGGAATCGCAACATACACTTTTACAGCACCAATAGTAACAGAAACAAAAGTATATAAAGTAGTATTTATTTCACAAGATATGGCGGATGAAGAAGGAAACGCCGTTGCTTCTTCATCCGCAACGGCCACAGTGACTGTAAGAGCACCATCAACACAGACACCGAATACAACAACACCAGGAGACACAAAACAATCCAGTGATGCTACATTAAAATCAATAACTGTTGGAGATAAGAAATTTTCAGGTTCGTCATTAAATAATACGATTACTCATACAGTAGCAAATAGTGTTAGTTCAATAAAAATTTCAGCAGTAAAAAATGATAGCAAAGCGACTGTAAGTGGAACAGGTACGAAATCACTAGTAGAAGGACAAACAAATAAATTTTCAATTACTGTAACTGCTGAAAATGGAACAAAGAAAACATATAATGTAAATATTATAAGACTAGCAAAAGAATCAACAATACCAAATGTAATTGATGAAACTGTAGTACCAACATCAGAAGAAGAAAAATTGCTATTAAGTGAATTGGTAATAAAAGATGTTGAATTAGATCCAGAATTTAGTCCTGAAACATATAAATATACAGCAAATGTGCAAAATATGAAAGAACTTGAAATTGATGCAATAGCAACTAATTCTGAAGCTACAATTAATATAGAGGGAGCAACAGATTTGCAAGAAGGAAATAATACAGTAAAAATTACTGTAGCATTAGGCGATAAGGTAATAGAATATGTTATCGATGTGTATAACACAGTGGAAGAAGAAATAGTAGGATCAGTAGAAAATACTGACAATGATAAAAACTTTTTAGACACAATACGTGATTCAAAGAAAATTATACTAATAGTAATTACTTGTTTGTTAGGTTTAATTTCAATAATTTATATGATTATTTCATATAAATTAAGAAAAGAAATTGAAGGACCAGAAGAAGATGACAAAGACAATAATTTTATGCTAAGTAATGATGAAGATGAGGAGACAGATATTTTTGAAGATATTGCAATAAAAACTGGCAAGATTGGACGACATTTTTAAAAAAATAAAGTTTTTTTTTGAAAAACTATTGAAAATAAAATCAAAATATAGTATAAATAAAAGTAAGTGTTATATAATATTTAGTAAAGGAGAAAAAATATGATGAAGAATAAGGTAATAAGAATTTTTATTTTATTATTAATTGTTAGTTTAATAATAATGAAAGTATTTAATGTAGGAGTAGCAGCAAATAGTATAAATGAAATATTAAATGGTGGAAATGCAATACCTCAAGATCCAAATAGTACAGTAGGAACAGAAACTAATACACCAACAACAACAAATACTCCAAATACAAGTACTACTGGTACAAATTCAAATAATAAAGCAAATACAGCATTACCAAAAACAGGTACAAATGAAAATATAGTTATTGGATTAATGATAGTTTGTACAGTAGTTGGGGTATATGCATTTAAAAAAGTAAAAGATTATAATATGAACTAAGATAATAAATATGTATTAAGGGACACGTTAAAAGTGTCCCTTAATTTTATATCTCGGGAAAGTTATATTTTGGATTATATAAAAAATTATAGGCTCTATTGTCTTTGAGATTTAATTGTTTTCATTTGTAAGATAAAATCAAAAAGAACAAATTAATGAAAAATCTAAGATTTTTCTTATTTGTTGTATACAAAACTATTGAAAAATTTTTAAAATTATAGTATTATCTAATAAAAGCAAAAACGGAGGGAGAATAGCGTATGGAAGAAGTTTTATTTGAAGATTATAATATTAAATTTACTGAACAAGATTTAAAAAATGTAGATAAGAATACTTTAAAAAAATGTAAAAAAAGATTGCAAGATACATTATCAAAATTAATTAATAAATAAGGTTAATAAAGTTAGAAAAAATAGGAAGTAATAACTAATTTTCAAAAGATGTATTTGTGTTTGAGAGGGGAATGATTAATAATGACAAATGAATTATTAGAAAAAGTAGAAGAATTATGTCAAAGAATAGATTCATACACAGAAAAAGAGATCTCAGTTAAAAATCAAGTTAAAACTGATACATATGTTACAAGAATAAAAAAGTTAATAAGTATGATAGAGAATGCAGAAAATGACCCTAATATCCCAAAGGTTAACAATGAAGAAGAAGCAAATCGTACTATACATATATTGAAAGAAGATAAATATAATCCATATAGTAAAGATTTTTATTATAGAGAGCGATTAGATAAACTAGATGGAAATATTGATAAACTTATCGAAGAATTAAAAGCTGAAGATGAAGTAGGATATAGGAATGCTTATATAATAAAAGAGATTGAAAGAAATATAGACATAGCTAATGGTAATATAAAAAATAAGGTAAGTTTATGGGAAAAGTTAAAAAGTATATTTAAATAGTTACATAACAACAGAAAGGAAATTGTAATTGCTATGGAAATAGACAAAATAAGAGGAATTATTGAAGCTATTTTATTTTGCGCAGGAAGGGTTGTAAAGATAAAAGAAATAGAACTTGCAGTAGAAATTAACGAAAGAGATATTGTAGAGTTAATTAATGATATGAATAGAGAATACAAAGATATATCACGAGGAATAGAAATTATTAGAGTAGATGATGGATATCAAATGTGCACTAAAAAGGAATATTATGAATACATTTATCCAGTAATAGATAAAAGAAATAAACCAAGACTTTCTCAGGCAGCATTAGAAACATTAGCCATTATAGCGTATAACCCTAAAATTACAAGAGCAGAGATAGACGCGATAAGGGGTGTATCTAGTGATGCTACTGTATATAAATTATTAGAGTATAACTTAATAGAAGAAGCAGGAAAAATTGATGCTCCAGGAAAGCCAATTGCATATAAAACAACAGATGATTTCTTAAAAATGTTTGGATATAACAATTTAGATGAATTACCTAGATTACCAAAGCTAAAGTTAGATGATAATCAACAAATCGTAATAGATGATATATTAGAAAATATTGAAGAAAGCAAAGAGGGAGAAAATAATAATGCGTAATGACTAAAAAAATTCTATGAAAGAGGTAATCAATAGTGAAGAACAAATTACTTTGGTATTCTTTTGAAAGCAATATAAAAAAATTAGCACTTACTATTGACAAGTGCTAATTTTTGTTATAATATATTAGCAGTCAATCAAGATGAGTGCCAATTATTATAAAATAATAATTTGCATCATATATATTAGAAGCAATTCTAAAAAAGGAGGAGTTTTAAATGATTAAACCAATACTAGACAGAGTATTAATTAAGATGGAAGAAACAGAAGAAACAACAAAAAGCGGAATAATATTATCCGCAAATGCAAAAGAAAAGCCACAAATAGCAGAAGTAGTTGAAGTAGGGCCAGGTGGAGAAGTTGATGGTAAAGAAGTAAAAATGTTCCTAAAAAAAGGAGACAAAGTTATAGCAAGTAAATATGCTGGAACTGAGGTTAAATATGAAGGTACAGAATATATAATACTTAAACAATCTGATATTTTAGCAGTTGTAGAATAAATTTATAGGAGGTTAAGAAAAAATGTCAAAGGAAATTTTATATGGCGAAGATGCTAGAAAAAAATTATTAGAAGGTGTAAATAAACTTGCAGATACTGTAAAGGTTACATTAGGACCAAAAGGAAGAAATGTAGTTTTAGATAAAAGTTTTGGAGCACCACTTATTACAAATGATGGTGTTACAATAGCTAAAGATATAGAACTTGATGATGCTTTTGAAAATATGGGGGCAAGACTTGTAAAAGAAGTTTCAACTAAGACAAATGATGTTGCAGGAGATGGAACTACTACAGCAACAGTTTTAGCACAAAGCATGATTAAGGAAGGCGTAAAAAATGTGGCAGCAGGAGGAGATCCAATGGCGATAAAAAGAGGTATTGATAAAGCGGTAAATGTAGCAGTAGAAGCAATAAAAGGAATAAGCTCACCAGTAAGTGGTAGAGATGATATAGCTAGAGTTGCAAGTATATCAGCAGATAATAAAGAAGTTGGGGAATTAATTGCAGATGCTATGGAAAAAGTATCTAAAGATGGTGTAATAACTATTGAAGAATCAAAAACTTCAGAAACAGATGTAGTAGTCGTTGAAGGAATGCAATTTGATAAAGGATATGTTTCTCCATATATGGTAACAGATACAGAGAAAATGGAGGCAATAGTTGACAATCCATATATATTGATAACTGATAAAAAGATTGAAAATATTCAAGAAATATTACCATTATTAGAATCTTTAATGCAACAATCTGGAAAACTAGTAATAATTGCAGACGATATTGAAGGAGAGGCTTTATCTACATTAATATTAAATAAATTAAGAGGAGTATTAAATGTAGTAGCAGTAAAAGCACCAGGATATGGAGATAGAAGAAAAGAAATGTTACAAGATATAGCAATCTTAACAGGTGGAGAAGTTATAACTTCTGAAGTAGGATTAGAATTGAAAGATACTACTATTGAACAATTAGGAAGAGCAAAACAAATTAAAGTTCAAAAAGAGAATACGATAATTGTTGATGGAGCAGGAGATAAAAGTGCAATTGAAGAGAGAATAAGACAAATAAGAGCACAAATGGAAGATACAAAGAGCACTTTTGATAAAGAAAAATATCAAGAAAGATTAGCAAAAATATCAGGAGGAGTAGCTGTAATTGAAGTAGGTGCTGCAACAGAGATTGAGATGAAGGATAAAAAGTTAAGAGTAGAAGATGCTTTATCTGCTATAAAAGCTGCAGTAGAAGAAGGAATAGTTGCAGGAGGAGGAACAGCGTATGTAAATGTAATTCCAAAGGTAGAGGCTATTGTAAAAGAATTAAATGATGATGAAAAATTAGGAGCTAAAATTGTGTTAAAAGCTCTTGAAGAACCAGTAAAACAAATAGCAAGAAATGCAGGATTAGAACCAGCAGTTATTTTACAAAATGTAAAATCAAGTACAGAGGGATTTGGATTTGATGCTGCAAATGAAGAATATGTAGACATGAAAAAAGCAGGAATAATAGATCCAACAAAAGTAACACGTAGTGCACTTCAAAATGCAGCAAGTGTTGCTTCAATGGTACTAACAACAGAAAGTATAGTAACAGATAAGAAGGAACCAAAATGTAATTGTGGTGGTAATCAAGCAGGAACTCCAGAAATGGGAGGAATGTATTAAAAACTGAATTAATAATATAATGCACCCCGCTTAATGGACACAATAAAAAATATTGTGTTAAAAGCAGAGGTGTATTTTTTTACCATAAAATCAATTGAAATAACAAAAATTTATTATAAATGTATTGACATGCAGTTATAGTAAATTATATAATATATATGAACAAATGCTCATATATTAAAATGAAAGGAATAAAAAAATGGAAAGAGAAACAAACGAAGATTTACAAGATCAAAATATTATTAGACTTGATATTATCGAGCAAGTAAAAAATACATTACCAGATGATGATGAAATATTTGATTTAGCGGAATTATTTAAAATGTTTGCAGATTCTACAAGGATGAGGATAATTTGTGCTCTAAAGGAAAAAGAACTATGCGTTGGGGAAATTGCATTTATAACTAACACAACTCAAAGTGCAATATCGCATCAGTTAAGGATATTAAAACAATCTAAGCTAGTTAAATATCGAAAAGAAGGAAAGAGTGTTTATTATAGCTTAGATGATGAGCATGTTATTGAAATATTAATGAAAGGTCGTGAGCATATTGAAGAGGTATAGATTTGATATAATAGATTTGGATTGTGCTCAATGTGCAAAAGAGGTAGAAGAAGCAATAAATAAAATTAATGGTATACAAAATTGCGTAGTAAATTTTGTTACAGGAAAAATTACATTAGAATCTAATTTAGAAGATACATTACAGGAAATTATAAAAGTTGCTAAGGCTGTTGAGCCAGATTGTACAATAAAAGAGCCAGAAGAAAAAAATGTGGAAAGCAGAGATTACGGAGTAATAAGGCTTATTATAGGAATTATATTAGCAATTTTGGGATTTACAGGAATTATAAAAAATGAGACACTATCAACAATTTTCATAATTGGTGCCTATATAATATTATTATATAGAACTTTTATAAAAGCAATCAAACAACTAAAAGGAAAAATCGTTGATGAAAATCTATTGATGGTAATTTCGTGCATAGGGGCATATTTAGTTGGTGAAGAACTAGAAGGATTAATGGTTATCCTTTTATTTGAAATAGGAAAAATATTAGAAACAAAGGCAATTTCAAAATCAAGGAGATCTATAAAAGATCTAATGAATATTAAACCTAGATATGCCAATTTAAAACAAAAAAGTGGAGAAACTAAACAGGTTGATCCAGAAGATGTAAATGTAGAAGATGTAATAATTGTAAAAGAAGGAGAAGAGATACCATTAGATGGAATAGTTATTTCAGGAAATGCTTCCATAAATACATCAGCATTAACAGGAGAGACAAAATTATATGAGGTAACAAAAGGGAGCAATGTGCTTTCAGGTAGTATTAATCAAGATGGATTAATAGAGGTACAAGTAACATCTACTTATACAAATGGGACAGTAAATAGAGTTTTAGAACTAGTTGAGCAAGCAACAGATAAAAAAGCAAGAACAGAAACTTATGTTTCAAAATTAGCTAAAATTTATACACCTATTGTAATAGTTTTAGCAGTATTAGTCGCAATATTTATGCCAATGATATTACCAGAAATTAGCTATTCAGAAAGTATTTATAGAGCTTTAACATTCTTAGTAATTGCATGTCCTTGCTCTATTGCAATATCAGTACCTTTATCATATTTCTCTGGGATAGGTAAAGCTTCTAAAAAAGGAATTTTGATAAAAGGTAGTGATTTCTTAGATGCTTTAAAAGATATAAATAATATAATATTTGATAAAACAGGAACAATTACAACAGGAAAATTTAAAGTTTCAGGAATTAATACATTAGATAGTGAATTATCAGAAGAGGATATTCTAAAATATATAGCTATAGGGGAGAATTTTTCAAATCATCCATTAGCTAAATCAATAATAGAAGAGTATTCAGAAAAAATAGATACAAGTAGTGTGCAGAATTTAAAAGAAATTTCTGGAAAAGGAATTGAATATGAGATAGATTCTAAAAAAGTAAAAGTAGGTAATAAAAAGTTTATTGAGGAAGATTTAAAGAATGAAATTAAAGAAGTTAAAAGTCCAGGAACAGTTATTTACTTATCAATAGACAATTTCGCAAAAGGTGCAATAATATTAGAAGATCAATTAAAGGAAAATACTAAAGAAGCTATTGAAAAATTAAAAAAACTTAAAATTAAATCGCTAATGTTTACTGGAGATACAAAAGATTCAGCAGAACAAATTGCAAAAAAAGTAGGAATAGATGAAATAAAAGCACAAATGTTGCCACAAGATAAATTTGACGAATTAGAAAAAATAATAAATCAAAATGATAAAGGAAAGAAAGTTGCTTTTGTAGGTGATGGTATAAATGATAGCCCAGTTTTGGCAAGAGCGGATATAGGAATATCGATGGGAGGAGTTGGTTCATCATCTGCAATTGAGGCATCAGATATAGTACTTATGACAGATGAAATAAATAAAATATTAGAAGGAATAGAAATATCCAAGAAAACAAATAAAATAATAAAGCAAAACCTAATATTTTCAATAGCAATTAAAATAATAATATTAATACTTTCAATACTCGGCATTTCTAATATGTGGCAAGCAGTATTTGCAGATGTAGGAGTAACAATAATTACAATATTTAACACATTAAGAATATTAAGATAATTAAAGGGATAGATTATTTATCTATCCCAATTTTTTTGATCAATATATAAAAAAATCATAAATTACTAGAAATTAAAATAGATAAATGATATAATACCATGAGCGAGAAAGTGAGGTTTAAGGATGAGGAAAATTTTAACTATTATAGGAATATCAATAATAGTTATTGTGGCTACTGCAACGGGCTTACTTATATGGGCGTATAAGGAAGAACAAGAGAACAAAAGAATAGATGCGGAAGCGGTTACACTAAAAGAAGATTTAACAATTGAATTCGGAAAAAAAGCAAAGGTATCTGATTTTATCCAAAATTTAAATGGAACATTAATTGATGACTATCAAATAGATACAGAGGTCCTAGGTAATATATTAGTATCATTTGATTATATAAACATAAAAAACAAAAAAAGAACAGCTACATTTGAAATAAATACAGTAGATTTAACAGCGCCTAAAATTTTTAGTGGAAATTCATATACAGTACAAAAGGGATACACTAAGAACTTAACAGATGTACTATTAAGTGGAGATGACATTGATGATAATCCTACAAGAAAAATCATAGGGGAGTATGATTTTAATACTGTTGGAAGCTATAATTTGACATATGTTGTAACAGATTCAAGTGGAAATGAAGCAAAAAGAGACTTTGTACTTAATGTTACAAATCCGCAAAAATCTTCAACAGTAAAAACTCCAAAAGAACCTAACTATTTAGATGATATTTTAGCAAACTATAAAACTGAAAAAACAAAAATCGGAATAGATGTATCTAAGTGGCAAGGAGAGATAGAGTGGGAAAAAGTAAAAAATGCAGGAGTAGAATTTGTGATAATAAGAATGGGATATCAAACAGATTATGACGGTGACTATGTAATAGATCCATATTTTATTCAAAACATAGAAGGAGCAAAAGCTGCAGGCTTACCAGTTGGAATATACTTCTATTCTTATGCAAAGAATATTATTCAAGCAAAAGAACAAGCAGAATGGGTAAAAGAAAATTTAAAAAATTATGAAATTGATTTGCCAATAGCATTTGACTGGGAAAGTTGGAATTCTTTTAATACGACAGGAATGAGTTTTTACACGATAAACAAGGTAGCAGATGTGTTTTTAGATACTTTGGTAGACAGTGGTTATAAGGGAATGTTATATGGAAGTAAAAACTATTTAGAAAAAATATGGTATCCAACCAGTCATGAAACTTGGCTTGCGCATTATACGAGTAAAACTAACTATGAGGATGAATATACTATATGGCAGATGTCTGATACAGGAAGAGTAGATGGAATAAATACAAATGTAGATATCGATATAATGTATTTGGAAAAATAAAAATATAGATACTATAAAACAAACAGATGGAGGGAAATAAAAGTGGAAAAAGAAGAAAATATATTAGGAACTGAAAAAATAGGAAAATTAATTGCAAAATTTTCAATTCCATGTATTATATCATTATTAGTAAATTCTTTATATAATATTGTGGATCAAATATTTATTGGATGGGGAGTAGGATATTTAGGAAATGGAGCTACTAATGTAGTATTCCCATTAGTTATGATTTGTTTAGCATTTTCATTAATGTTTGGAGATGGTGCATCTGCATATTTAAGCTTAAAGTTAGGAGAAAAGAAAAAAGATGAGGCTGCTAAGGGTGTAGGAAATGGAATTATAATATCTGCTATAATAGCAATTATTTTTTGCATTTTTACATTAATATTTTTGCAACCATTATTAAATATATTTGGTTGTACAGATGCTTTAAGAGATTATGCTATAGGCTATGGAAGAATTATCGCAATAGGGTTACCATTCATGATGATAGGAACTACGTTAAATTCTATCATTAGAGCAGATGGAAGTCCAAGATATTCAATGATATCTATGGTTTTAGGTGCTATTTTAAATACTATATTAGATCCTATTTTGATATTTGTATGTAAGATGGGGGTAGAGGGAGCAGCGATTGCAACTGTACTTAGTCAATTTCTTACTTTTGTACTTAATATAGCATATATAAGAAAATTCAAGTCAATAACATTGAATAGAGAAAATCTAAAAATTAAATTTAATGTATGGAGAAGAGTATCAACATTAGGAATCAGTAGTTTTGTAACACAAATGAGTTTTGTGGTTGTAGTTTCTGTAGAGAACAACTTACTTGCTAAATATGGACTTGAGTCTAAATATGGTTCTGAAATACCAATAACAGTACTAGGAATTGTTATGAAGATTAGTCAAATCTTGAATAGCATTATACTTGGAATTGCAGCAGGTTCTCAACCAATTTTTGGTTATAATTATGGAGCTAGAAAATTTGAAAGAGTAAAACAAGCATTAAAGATAGTATTGGGACTAAGCACTGTAATAAGTACAATCGCATTTATATTATTCCAAACAATACCTGATAAGTTAATTGCTATATTTGGTAGTGGCGATGAACTTTATATGGATTTTGCGTGTTTAGCATTTAGGACGTATTTACTATTATGCATTTGTAATGGTATACAGATACCTTCAGGAATATTCTTCCAAGCAATAGGAAAAAGCATAAAAAGTGTAATCTTATCATTATCAAGACAAATTTTATTTTTAGTGCCATCAATGCTAGTTTTAAGTAGAGCATTTGGAATTAACGGAGTTTTATCTGCTGGTCCTGTTGCAGATGGAACAGCATTTATTCTTGCGGTAGTGTTATTAATATTTGAAGTCAAAAATTTAAATAATGTAACAACAAAGAGTAATGCGATAGTTGATGATACAAATTTAGATAATAGATTAAAGAAACATATTATAATTACAGTATCAAGAGAATATGGATCTGGAGGAAGATACATAGGAAGATTAATTGCTGATAAGTTAGGAATTAAATTATATGATAAAGAACTTATAGAAAAAGTAGCTGAGGATACAGGTTTATCAGAAGAATATATCGAGAATAATGAGCAGAAAAGAGAAACTTTAGATAACTTAAATAATGGATATTATTTTGGATTAAATTATTCAGACGAATTGTTTATTAAAGAGTCAGAGATGATTAAGAAGTTAGCTGATAAAGAATCATGCGTTATAATAGGTAGATGTGCAGATTTTATCTTAAAAGATAGAGAAAATCTTATAAAGGTGTTCATATATAGTGATATGGAAGACAAAATTAAAAGAGTTACAGAAATTTATGGAATTAAGAAAGAGAACGCAAAAAAAGAAATTAACAAGATTAATAAATTAAGAGCAAACCACTATAAACATTATACAGATCAAGAGTGGAGTAACAGTGAAAATTATGATATTACTATTAATAGTGCAACATTAGGAGTAGAAAAAACAGCAGATTTAATATGCGAGATGGTAAAAGAAAAAGACTTAGAAAAAATTACTATATAAATAATTAAACTGACTACTCAGTTCAATTATTATTTCACTTTTATGTGATATAAATAGAAATATATAATTTGATAAGTTGAGGTTAATATGGAAAGTAAAAAAAGATTTGAAGCTAAGGAATTTAAAGATATAAGAGAGATAATTCGCGAATCTGCAAATAAGTATAGTGACAATATAGCATTTGTTATAAAACATCAAGAAAAAAATAAAATTACTTATGAAAATATTACATATAAAAGATTATTAGAAGATATTAATAAACTTGGTACTAGCTTATATAAAATGGGATTTAAAGGAAAAAGAATTGCTATAATTGGAAGAAACAGGTATGAGTGGGTTTTATCACATATGTCTAACCTATTAGGCGGAATTATATCAGTACCTTTAGATAAAGATTTACAATATGAAGAGCTTGAAAATTCACTGATTAGAAGTGGAGCGGAGTGTATCATTTTTGATGAAAAATTAACAGAGAGAATACAAGAAATTAAAGAAAATGGCAGGACACAATTAAAAGAATATATTTGTATGAGTGAAATAGATGAATTCAAATCCGTAAAAGAACTTATAAGCCAAGGGGATAAATTATTAAAAGAAGGAAATAAAGAATATTTAAATGTTGAAATAGCAGAAAACGAAATGAATATATTACTATTTACTTCAGGAACAACTTCAAAATCTAAAGCAGTAATGTTATCACAGAGAAATATAGCTTCAAATGTTTACGCATTGCAATGTCTAGAAGATATTAGAGCTACAGATACAAACATTGCATTTTTACCTTTCCATCATATATTTGGTTCAACTTGTATGGTACTAATGCTAGCACAGGGAGTTAAAACGGTATTCCCAGATGGGTTAAGATACATTAAACAAAACTTAAATGAATATAAGGTAACAATATTTGTAGGAGTGCCTGTTTTAACTGAAGCAATACATAAAACAATAATGAAAGAAATTGAAAAACAAGGTAAAACAAGGTTAATAAGAATTGCTTTAAAAATTAGCAACTTACTTATGAAACTACATATAGACATTAGAAGAAAATTATTTAAACAAGTTATAGATGCACTAGGCGGACAATTAAGATTTGTTATCACAGGAGGGGCACCAGCAGATCCAATAAGCCTAAAAGGATTTAATGATTTTGGAATAAAGACAGCTCAAGGATATGGTTTAACGGAAACTGCACCAGTAATATGTGCTGAAAATGAGTGGAACAAAAAAAATGGATCAGTAGGTGTTCCAATGCTTAATGACACTATTGAAATTGTTAACAAAGATGAAAATGATATAGGAGAAATAAGAGTAAAAGGTCCTAATGTAATGTTAGGATATTATGAAATGCCAAAAGAAACATCTGAAGTTTTAAAAGACGGTTGGTTCTATACAGGTGATTTAGGATATTTTGATAAAGATGGTTTCTTATTTATAACAGGAAGAAATAAAAACATGATAGTTTTAAAAAATGGTAAAAAAGTATTCCCAGAAGAACTCGAGACTTTGATAAATAGATTAGAATTAGTAGAAGAATCTATGGTATTTGGTTTACCTGATGAAAAGGATAAAAATGATGTAAAATTATCAGTAAAGATTGTATATAATAAAGAAACGGCAAAAGAAAAATATGAAGGAAAAACAGAACAAGAATTATATAGTATTATATGGGATCAAATAAAAGAGATAAACAAGACATTTCCAAGATATAAGCATATCCAGCATATGATTTTAACTAGTGAGGAATTAATAAAAACTACAACTAAAAAAGTAAAGAGACAAGAGGAGATGAAATTGATATTGAATAAATAATAGATGTAGAGCTCGGTCTTTACCGTGCTCTACATCTATTATTTAAAATTTGATTTTAGTTCTGTAACAAGTTCATATGTTTTAAACTGACCACCCAGTCTAAATCTTTATTTACCAAATATATGATATAAATATTATTATAATAAAAAGTTAAAGGATGAGAAAAGTGAGCGAGAGATTATATGATTATATTGAAATAACAGATTTAAAAGATATGTTAAATAAGACTAAAGAATTATATGCAGAAAGACCAGCATATAAAATTAGAGTTGCAGAGGGAAAATATAAGATATTTACACATAAAGAAGTAAGGGATATGGTTGATAGGTTAGGAACTGCATTAATAAATTTAGGATTAAAAGGAAAAAGAATAGCAGTTATAGGTGAAAATAGGTACGAATGGGAGATAGCATATTTATCAATAGTCTGTGGAACTGGAGTAGTAGTACCATTAGATAAATCCTTACCAGAAAATGAATTAGAAGATTTAATAGCAAGATCAGAAATCGAAGCTATTTTTTATTCTAAAAAATATGCTGAGGCAATTGAGAGAATTAAATACAGTGAGAAAAATAAATTAAAGCACTTAATAGCAATGGATTTAGTATCTCATACTGAGGGAGTATATTCTGAACAAGAATTAATTGAACGAGGGCAAAAATTAATTGAGGATGGAAATAGAGAATTTATAGATGCTAAGATTAACCCAAATGACATGAGTATTATGCTTTTTACTTCAGGAACTACATCAAAGTCAAAAGTAGTTGCATTATCTCATAAAAATATATGCACAAATCTGATGGATATAGCGAGCGTTTTAGATGTTAATTCAAACGATACACTGCTTTCAGTATTACCAATACATCATGTTTTCGAATGTACAGTAGGTTTCTTATTTTCATTATATAAAGGAGCACAAACGGTATTTTGTGATGGCATTAGACGTGTAGTGGAAAACTTAAAGGAATATCAAGTTTCTGTAATGGCTTGTGTACCAGCTATATATGAAAGAATTTTTGGAATTATTAGAAAAAAATTGGAAAAACAAGGAAAAGTAGAGAAAATATTAATAGAAGAAGAAAAATATAGAGATGCTTCTATGGAGAAAAAGAAAGAAATATTTAAGGAAATACATGACATGCTAGGTGGAAAAGTTAAATTATTTATAAGTGGTGCAGCAGCATTAGATGCAAAGATAGAAGAAAAATATAGATTACTAGGACTAAACTTAGTGCAAGGTTATGGACTAACAGAAACATCTCCAGTCGTAGGAATTGGAAGCAATAAATACAATAGAATAGGTTCTATTGGAAAGGCAGTTCCAAGTATTAAAGTGAAATTAGCAGATAGAGATAAAGAGGGAATCGGAGAACTACTTGTCAAAGGACCAAGTGTAATGCTTGAATACTATGGTAATAAAGAAGCTACGAAAGAAGCAATAGAAAATGGATGGTTCCATACAGGTGATTTAGCTAAAATTGATGAAGAAGGATACATATTTATCTGTGGAAGAAAGAAAAGTGTAATAGTTTTAAAAAATGGAAAAAACATTTTTCCAGAAGAGATGGAGAATTTAGTAAATAAAATAGAAGGTGTAACAGAATCATTTATTTTTGGGAAACAACAAACGGAAGATAAGGATAACATTAAAATAAATGTAAAAATTGTATTTGATAAAGAAACAGTTAAAGAAGTTTACAAAGTTGAAACAGATGAAGAAATTTACAATGCTTTATCAAAAAAGATTAAAGAAATAAATCAAACAATGCCACGTTACAAATCTATTAGGGGAATGATATTGACAGAACAACCATTAATTAAGACTACGACAAATAAAATAAAAAGGCAGGAAAATTTAGATGCAATTACAAAAATTAAAAACTAGTTTTATAGGTAAGACTATTATTTATTATGAAAAAATAGATTCAACTCAAAATGAGATATGGAGAAAAATACATAATAAAACTATAAGAAATGGAACTGTAGTTATAGCAAATATCCAGACGAGTGGAAAAGGAACACATGGAAGAGTGTGGCATACGGATGATGGCGGAAATGTAGCTTTTTCCTTTTTTATAGAATTGAATTGTAATATAAATATTTTGAATGGAATAACTATAGAAATCGCAAAAATCATAGTAGATATTTTTAATGACAAATATGGAATAAAATTATCAATAAAAGAACCAAATGATATAGTATTTAAAGGAAAAAAATTAGGAGGAATTTTAACAGAGACTGTTTTAAAAGGACAGATTGTTAAATATTTAGTAGTAGGAATTGGCATAAATACTAATAAACAAATTTTCACAAAAGATATAAAAAACATTGCAACATCAATAAAAAAAGAGTTTAACATAGAAATAAATGCACAAGAGTTTATAGTAGAATTTTGTAATAGGTTTGAAGAAGAATTATTAAGAAGGATGGGTAATTAGAATGAAAGTAGGATTTTTATTTCCTGGACAGGGAGCACAGAGTGTAGGAATGGGAAAGGACATATATGAAGAATATAAAGAGGCAAAAGAAATATATGATAGAGTGAAGGAAATAACAGGTATAGATATAGCAAAAATATCTTTTGAAGGACCAGAAGAAGTATTAAATGAAACAAAATATACACAGATTGCAATACTTACAATGAGCTTAGCAATTTTGAATATACTTAAGAAAATTAATATAAAACCAGATATATCAGCAGGTTTAAGTTTAGGAGAGTATACCGCATTAATTAATAGCAATGTATTTTCATTAGAAGAAGGAATTAAGCTTGTTCAAAAAAGAGGAGAATATATGCAAAACCTTTTACCTAATGGAGACTGGCAAATGGCAGCGATTATAGGTATGAATGATGAACAAGTCCAAGATGTTTGTAGCAAAGTAAAATCAGGTTTTGTAGTTCCAGCCAATTATAATTGCAAAGGGCAGATTGCAATTTCTGGAGAGAAAGAAGCGATAATGGAAGCTGAAAAGATCGCGAAAGAGATGGGAGCAAAAAAAGTTTTAGTTTTAAATACAGCAGGACCATTCCACACAGAAAAATTAAAAGAAAGTTCAAAAGCTTTAAGAGAAGAACTTGAAAAAGTTACAATTAATAAATTTAGTACCAAAGTAATTAAAAATTTAGATGGAGAATTTTATAAAGATGATGACGATATTAGAGATATTTTGGCAAAGCACATTATTAATCCAGTTAGATTTTCAAAAACATTGGAATTAATGTTAAAAGAAGGGATTGACACATTTATAGAAATAGGACCAGGAAAGACATTATCAGGTTTTGTGAAAAGAATGCAAAGTAGTAATGAAATAGAAATATTAAATATAAATAATGTAGAAAGCTTGAAAAACGTGATAAATATAGTAAATGAATATAGAGGGAGGAAAAACAATGAATAAGATTGCATTTATAACTGGAGGTACTCGCGGAATAGGAAAACAAATAGCAATTACACTTGCAAAAGATGGATATGATATTGCAGTTAATTATAGAACAGAAAATGATGCTTTAACAAATACAAAAAAAGAGATTGAAACAGAGGGGGGTAGGTGTTTAACAGTACAAGGAGATGTCTCTAATTTTGAAGATTGTGAAAGAATGATAAAAGAAATTATAGATAAATTCGGAAAAATTGATGTATTAGTAAATAATGCAGGAATTACTAAAGATATGCTATTAATGAGAATGAAAAAAGAAGATTTCCAAGAAGTAATTGATATAAACCTAGTTGGAACATTTAATGTAACCAAAAATGTTATCCAATATATGATGAAAGCACGTTCGGGAAGAATAATAAATTTATCATCTGTTGTTGGAGTTGTAGGTAATGCTGGTCAAACAAATTATTCTGCTTCGAAAGCAGGGATAATTGGCTTTACAAAGAGTCTTGCTAAAGAGCTGGCATCAAGAAATATATTGGTAAATGCAGTAGCACCTGGATTTATAGAGACAGATATGACAGGAGTATTAAAAGACGAAATTAAAGAAGAAATTGCAAAAGCAATTCCATTAAGAAGAATGGGAAAAGTAGAAGATGTTGCAAATTTAGTAAAGTTTTTAGCTTCAGAAGATAGTTCATATATAACTGGTCAAGTTATTAATGTAGACGGCGGAATGGTAATGTAATATTTATATTATACATAAAATGATAAAAAGAAAGGAAAACGATATGGAAAAGAGAGTTGTAATTACTGGTTTAGGAGCAATAACTCCAATAGGAAAAAATGTAGCAGAAACATGGGAAGGAATAGAAAATAAAACTTGTGGAATTGATAAGATTTCTTTATTTGATACTTCAAACTTTAAAACAACATTGGCAGCAGAAGTTAAGAATTATAATCCATTAGAATATTTTGAACCAAAGCAAGTAAAAAGATTTGATAGGTCATCTCAATTTGCGATTATTTCTGCAAGAGAAGCAGTAAAAGATAGTGGAATAACAAAAGAAAATACAAATTATGATAGAGTAGGAATTTTTGTAAGTTCTGGAATAGGAGGACTAACAACAATCCAAGAACAATGCGAGATAAATTATGTAAAAGGTAATAATAGAGTCTCTCCAATGTTTATACCTATGGCAATAGCCAATATGCCTGCAGGAAATATTGCTATAGAATTTGGATTTAAAGGAGAATCAGTATCAATAGTAACAGCATGTGCTTCTTCAACACATGCTATAGGAGAGGCATATAAAACTATAAAACAGGGATATGAAGATGCAATTATAGCAGGTGGAACAGAAGCTTCAATATGTCCAATTGGAATTGCAGGCTTTGAAAATATGAAAGCTTTACATACAGGAACGGACAAAACAAGAGCAAGTATCCCTTTTGATAAAGAAAGAAGCGGATTTGTTATGGGAGAAGGCGCAGGAATGGTTATACTTGAGGAATTAGAACATGCAAAAGCAAGAGGGGCTAAAATATATGCTGAGATTATAGGATTTGGCTCTACTACGGATGCATATCATATAACTTCACCAGATCCAGAAGGCAATGCAGGAGCAAAAGCAATGATTAGAGCTTTAGAAGATGCAAAAATTAAACCGGAAAATATAGATTATATAAATGCACACGGAACTTCTACACATCTAAATGATTCTACAGAAACATTAGCTATCAAAAAAGCTTTAGGTGATGCAAGCAAAAAAGTAATGATAAGTTCAACCAAAGGAAATATTGGACATTTATTAGGAGCAGCAGGGGGAGTAGAAGCAGTGCTTAGTGTTAAAGCAATCGAAGATCAATTAGTACCTGCAACGATAAATTATAGAATAAAAGATGAAGAATGTGATTTAGATATAGTACCTAACGAACTAAGAAAGGCAAATATTAATATAGTAATGTCAAATTCTTTGGGATTTGGAGGACACAATGCATGCATAATCATAAAGAAATATATGAGTGAAAAATAAATTTTTTGAGTTTTAAGCAAGAAGGGAAGATAATTTATGGAATATGAAAAAATAAAAAAATTAATGGATGATATGGGAAATTCTAAATTAACAGCTATTGATATAGATTTTCCAGATGGTACAAAAATTAGTATGAGAAAAGAAACAAAACAAGATACTATTGTAGTAAGTAAAGAAATTCAAGAAGCTAAGCAAGAGGAAAAATTTATAGATGTAAAAGAAGATGTAGGAAATATAGTAAAATCTCCAATGGTTGGAACATTTTATATAAAACCTTCTCCAGCATCAGAACCATATGTTGAAGTAGGAAAAATGGTAAAAAAAGGAGAAATACTTTGCATAATAGAGGCAATGAAATTAATGAATGAAATTGAATCAGAATTTTCAGGAGAAGTAGTTGAAGTCTTAGTTAAAGATGGAGACATAGTAGAATATGGAACTCCTTTATTTAGAATAAAATAGAGAAAGGAAAATCAAAATGTTAGGTAAAGATGAAATAAAAGACATTATTCCACAAAGAGAGCCTTTTTTAATGATAGATGAAGTAGAAGAATATAAGCCAGGAGAAAGTGCAATAGCATATAAAAATGTAGATGCAAGTGAATGGTACTTTAAAGGACATTTTCCAGGAAATCCTATAATGCCAGGAGTTCTAATAACAGAAGCTCTTGCACAAACAGGGGCAGTAGCAATTTTATCTATGGAAGAGAATAAAGGAAAAAATGCTTTATTTGGTGGAATTGATAAAATGAAGTTTAAGAAAGTGGTAGTACCAGGAGATAGATTAAAATTAGAAGTCAAGATTATAAAAAGAAAAGGACCAATAGGAGTAGGAGAAGCAATAGCAACAGTTGATGGGGTCGTTGCAGCAAAAGGTGAATTAACATTTGCATTAGTTTAAAATGAGGTTTATTTCCATAAAGAGGGGTGATATTAAGATGAATAAAATATTAATTGCAAACAGAGGAGAGATTGCTGTTCGCATTATTAGAGCTTGTAAGGAAATGAATATTAAAACTGTTGCAGTTTATTCTGATATAGATAAAGATGCATTACATACTCGTTTAGCGGATGAAGCAATTTGTATAGGACCAGCAGTAGCTACAAAGAGTTATTTAAATATAAAGAATATTATTGAAGCAGCATATGTAACAGGAAGTGATAGCATTCATCCAGGCTTTGGATTTCTATCTGAAAATGCTGAATTTGCTAAAATATGTGAGGAATCTAATATAAAATTTATAGGTCCTACTTCAAAAGTAATAAATTTATTAGGCAATAAATCAAATAGCAAAGAAATTATGAAACAAGCAGGTATTCCAGTTATACCAGGATCAGATGGAAGCGTAAAAGGATTAAAAGATGCAATAGTAATTGCTGAAAAAATAGGTTATCCTGTTATGCTAAAAGCAGCAGCTGGTGGTGGTGGGAAAGGCATTAGAATAGCAAATAATAATAATGAATTAGAAACAAATTACAATATAGTAAAGCAAGAGGCAAAGAATTCATTTAATGATGATGAAATTTACATAGAAAAATTTATAAAGAATCCAAGACATGTTGAAATTCAAATATTGGCAGATGAGCATGGAAATGTAGTTCATTTAGGGGAAAGAGATTGTTCAATTCAAAGAAGACATCAAAAAATAATAGAAGAAACACCATCAACGATAATAGATGATAAGCTAAGAAATAAAATGGGAAATGTAGCAGTAAAGGCAGCAAAAACTGCAGGATATACAAGTTGTGGAACTGTAGAATTTTTAGTAGATGATGATAAGAATTTTTATTTTATGGAAATGAATACAAGAATTCAAGTTGAACATCCTATAACGGAAATGAGAACGGGCTTAGACATTGTAAAAGAACAAATAAGAATTGCAGCAGGAGAAGAATTAAAGTTTAAGCAAAAAGATATAGAGTTTAAAGGTCATTCTATAGAATGTAGAATTAATGCGGAAAACCCTATAAAAAATTTCATGCCTTGTGCAGGAAAAATTAATGAAATAAATCTTCCAGGAGGCAATGGCGTGAGAGTAGATACAGCAATATACAATGGTTACACAATACCACCTAATTATGATTCTATGATTGCAAAAATTATAACACATGGAGCAACACGAAATGAAGCAATAGCAAAAATGAAAAGGGCACTACAAGAATTAGTTATCGATGGTGTTGATACTAATATAGATTTTATATTTAATATAATAAGAAATCCAAATTTTATTAGAGGAAACTTTGATACATCATTTATAGAAAGTGAAATACTAAAAAGTCCAGCTATAAAGAAAGAGGAATAGAAAATGATTGTTGATAAAATAAAAAAACAAGAAACAAAGAATATAAAAAAAAGAAAGACCAATGTAGATATACCAATAGGCAAATGGATAAAATGTGATAATTGTAAGGAAATTATTTATAAAGAGGCAGTAAGAAAAAATTTAAACATTTGTCCAAATTGTGGACATTATTTTAGAATGCATATTGGAAAAAGATTAGAACTTATAATAGATGATGGAACTTATGAGAGATTTGATATAAATATTGAAACAACTAATCCTCTAGAATTAGAGGATTATCCAAAAAAGTTAAAAATATTAAGAGAAAAAACAGGACTTGAAGAAGCAGTAAGTTGTGGTACAGGAAATATTAATGGAGAAAAAGTAGTGATTTGCATAATGGATAGTGCATTTTTAATGGGAAGTATGGGAATTGTAGTAGGAGAAAAAATCACATATAGTATAGAGCAAGCAGTAGAGAAAAAGTTACCACTTATTATATTTTCTGTTTCAGGTGGAGCGAGGATGCAAGAAGGTATAATATCATTAATGCAAATGGCAAAAACAACTGCTGCACTTACAAAATTAGATGAAGCAGGTCTATTATATATATCAGTTCTAACTGATCCAACTTATGGAGGAGTTACAGCTTCATTTGCAAGCCTAGGAGATATTATATTAGCAGAACCAAATGCTATGATAGGCTTTGCAGGACAAAGAGTTATAGAACAAACTATAGGTGAATCTTTACCAGAAGGTTTCCAGACCTCTGAATTTTTATTAGAACATGGGTTTATAGATAAGATAGTAGAAAGAAAAGACTTAAAGGACACAATTTATAAATTAATAAAATTCAACAAAGGAGGTATGGTAAGTGATGAATAAAAAAGTTACTGCATGGGAAAGAGTTGAGATAGCAAGAAATCCTAAGAGGAAGACCTCTCTTGATTATATCGAAAAGATATTTGATGATTTTATGGAATTACATGGAGATAGAAATTTTAAAGATGATAAAGCAATAGTATGTGGTTTAGCAAGGATTGGAGAACAAAATTTTACAATAATTGCAGAACAAAAAGGAAGAACAACAAAGGAAAATATTGAGAGAAACTTTGGAATGCCTAATCCAGAAAGCTACAGAAAAGCAATAAGATTTATGAAGCAAGCTGAGA
Organism: uncultured Clostridia bacterium; assembly: GCA_947626025.1. Lineage (GTDB taxonomy): Bacteria > Bacillota > Clostridia > TANB77 > CAG-508 > CAKPSH01. Next base: position 16,863 of record CANQQQ010000003.1, on the reverse strand, counting down.
AATTTAAAAGACCAGTAATTACTTTTATAGATACAAAGGGAGCATATCCAGGAATTGGGGCAGAAGAAAGAGGTCAAGGTGAAGCTATTGCTAAATCAATGTTCGAAATGGCTAAATTGAAAGTTCCAATAATTTCAATAGTAGTTGGCGAAGGATCAAGTGGGGGTGCTTTAGCAATAGGTGTAGCAAATAAAGTAATTATGCTAGAAAATGCAATTTATTCAATACTTTCACCAGAGGGCTATAGTAGTATTTTATGGAAAGATTCAAGTAGGTATAAAGAGGCGGCAGAGAAAATGAAATTAACCGCAAAGGATTTATATAATCTAAAAGTAATAGATAAAATAATAAAAGAACCTATTGAAAATGATGAAGAAGGTTTTAAAAAGATAGTTAACAACTTAAAAAAAGAAATAAAGATTTCAATAGAAGAATTGAATAAACATACTGTAGAATATATCGTACAAAACAGATATGAGCGATTTAGAAATATGGGAGAATTTATAAAGTTATAGGAGGAATAAGATGTTATTAAAGGATAAAAAAATATTAATTATGGGAATAAGAAATAAGTGGAGTATTGCATATGGAATTGCAAAATCTGCTTATGATAATGGAGCAAAGTTAATTTTTACATATATGGGAGAAGAAAATAAGGATAAAATAGAAGAACTTATAAGTGAATTTGAAGGGAGCAAGGCTTACGTATTAGATGGTGCCTCAGAAGATGATTTAGTTAGAAAAGTTTTTTCACAGATTAAAGAAGAAAATGGAAAAGTAGATGGTATAGTTCATGCTATTGCACATGCCAATACAGAAGACTTGCATAATGATTTTATATATACAAGTAAAGAAGGATATGCGCATGCTATAGATGTAAGTGCTTACTCATTTGTACTTTGCACAAGAATGGCAAAGGAACTAGATATGCTAAATGATAATGCTAATTTAGTAACTTTAACATATCATGGTTCAACAAAAGTATTAGAGGGTTATAATGTTATGGGAATTGCTAAAGCAGCATTAGAGGCAAGTGTTAGATATTTAGCAGAAAATTTAGGTAAGGAAAGTATAAGAGTAAATGCAATTTCAGCGGGTCCTATAAAAACATTATCTGCAAAAGGAATAAAGGACTTCTCAACAATTTTAACTGTTGTAGAAGAAAAATCACCATTACATAGAAATGTAACAACAACTCAAGTAGGGAATGTTGCAACATTCTTACTAAGTGATATGTCAGATGCTATAACTGGTCAAGTTATATATGCAGACAGTGGATATAACATTATGGGAGTTTAATATTTGATGCAAAATAAGTGTTGTATTAGACTACATACTTTTTTCACTAAAAATAAAGAAAGGAATGATAGTAAAGATGAGCGAGAACGAAATATTAGGAAAATTGAGAGATATTATAGTAAATCAATTGGATATTGATGAGAAAATTGTAACAGAGGAAGCGACTTTTGTAGATGATTTAGAAGCAGATTCATTAGATATTGTAGAGTTAATAATGAATATAGAAGAAGAGTTTGATATGGAAATCCCAGATGCAGATGCTGAAAAGATTGTTACTGTAGGAGATGTAGTAAAATATATAAAAAATAATAAATAGTTTATAAAAAGAAGTAATTAACTTGATAATTACTTCTTTTTATGATAATATAAATACCTAATGAATTTTAGATTTTGTATAAAATGGAGATGGATTATTTAAGCATGAAAAAAATATATATAGTATTAACTCATACAGGAACGATGTTATCTCATATTATTAAAGCTTACACAAAAGATGAAGTTTCTCATGCTTCAATTTCATTGGATATAGCGTTAAAGAAAATGTATAGCTTTGGTAGGTTAAACCCTAATAATCCTTTTTGGGGAGGTTTTGTACATGAATATATAGATAAGGGCACATTTAAAAAATTTGACAAGACTATAGCTATCATATATTCTTTAGAGATCACAGAAGAGCAATATGAGATTATAAAAAACACGATAAAACAAATAAAAAAAGATAGAAAAAATTATAAATTTAATATAATAGGACTATTTGCTGTAGGAGTTCATAAAAAAATAATACAGAAACAATCATTTTATTGTGCTGAATTTGTAAAGTATTTAATGGAGAAAGCGGAAATAAGTACTGGACTGCCAGAGACGGTAAGACCAGAAAATTTTAAAAATATATGGATTACAAGAAGTATATCGAGGACTTTTAAAAGAATATAAGGTTTAGGAAGGGGGATAAAAAGTGATATTATCAGTGATTTTAATTATATTAGGATTTATATTACTTATAAAAGGAGCAGATCTTCTAGTAGATGGTGCAAGTGACATAGCCAAAAAATTTCATATTCCAGAGATAATAATAGGGTTAACAATTGTTTCAATAGGAACTTCAATGCCTGAGCTAGTTGTAAGTATAGCATCATCTTTAGATGGACGTCCTGATATGTCAATGGGCAATGTAATAGGAAGTAATATATGTAATTTATTATTAATTTTAGGTTTATCTACAGTGATTAGACCAATAAAGTTTCAAAGAGAAACTAGATTAATAGAAATACCTATGTGTTTATTCTTTACTATAATTTTCATGATATTTTGCAATACAGGAGCCGAAATATCAAAGATTGAAGGATTTATATTAATAGCGTTATTTATTATATTTATATCATATACGGTATTTATGTCAAAAAAAGGTGAACAATTTGATAAGGAAGATACTATTGTAGAAATACAAGCTGATACCAAACAAGTATCTACTTTTAAAAGTATTTTATTCATTATAGTAGGAATAATTGGTCTAAAAATAGGTGGAGATTTAACAGTAGATAATGCAGTAATTATAGCGGAAAGATTTGGAATAAGTGAGAAGATTATTAGCTTAACAATTCTAGCAATAGGGACAAGTCTACCAGAATTAGTAACAAGTGTTGTGGCAGCCATTAAAGGAAATAGTGACATAGCAATAGGAAATATTATTGGCTCAAATATATTTAATATGTTACTAATAATAGGAATAGTTTCAATTATAAATCCAATTGCATATAACATGTCATATAATTTAGACATGGGAATGCTAATAGTGGGAATAGTACTATTATCGTTATTTCCACTAATACCGCCTAAAAATAGAATGAATAGACCTAATGGAGTAGTATATTTAGTTCTTTATGCTATTTATATGACATTATTATTTAATATATAAATTATAACATGGGTAAAATTTATAAGAACACTACACAAAATAGAAAAAATATGTTACAATATTTGAGAAATAATATCAGTTAATAATGTATTAGAGTGATAATAAAAGGAGGAGATTACAATGTCAGGTCATAGCAAATGGCATAATATTCAAGCAAAAAAGGGAAAGGCAGATGCTGCAAGAGGAAAGATATTTACTAAATTAGGAAGAGAGTTACTAATAGCTGTCAAACAAGGAGGACCAGATCCAGCAGGAAATTCAAAATTAAAAGACGTTATAGCAAAATGTAAAGCAGCAAATATGCCAAATGATACTATAAATAATGCAATAAAAAGAGCATCAGGTGCTGGAAATAATGAGAATTATGAAGAAGTAACATATGAAGGATATGGACCAAATGGGGTTGCTATTATTGTAAATGCAACAACTGATAATAGAAACAGAACAGCTGCAGATGTAAGACATGCTTTTGACAAATCTGGAGGATCTTTAGGAACTAGTGGTTGTGTATCATATATGTTTAATAGAAAAGGAATAATTGTTATAGAGCAGGCAAGTACTAATATGAGTGAAGATGAGTTAATGATGCTTGCATTAGAATGTGGAGCAGATGACTTTGAAGTAGGGGAAGATTATTATGAGGTAACAACTTCTCCAGAAAGCTTTTCAGGAGTTAGAGAAAAGTTAGAACAAAATGGTTTAGAATTTGTTGAAGCAGATATCCAAATGGTGCCAACTTCTTATATTAAATTAGATGAGCATGGTGCAGAAGTTATGGAAAGATTACTAGAAAGATTAGATGACTTAGATGACGTTTCAGAAGTATTCCATAATTGGGAAGAAAATTAATAATAGTAAAGGGATAAACATAAAGTTTATCCTTTTCTGTTATATAATTTTTAGATTAATTCTGTATAAGAGTTATAACAAAAAAATAAAAACAACTAACTTTATAAAGAATTATATATTGCATAAAAATGGAAAATAATATAAAATATGTTCTATAAAAATTCTTTGGAAAGGAATTAACTATGAAAAAGCATAACATTTTGAAATATATATTTGTAATATTCGTAATAGCACTAATTATATATGCTATATATTTAAATAAAAAAGGAAATGAAGAGAATATTGATGAAAATATATCTCAGACAGATGAAGAAAATAATTTAACTACTATAACTACTCTAAGGGTTTCAGCTGTTAACTTAGATACGATAAACCCGATAATAAGTAATAATCAAAATGTTCAGGATATATCAAAGTTAATATATGAACCAATGCTTTCAGTAACAGAAGATTATAAGATAGAAAATTGTCTTGCAAAAGAATGGATAAGTTTAAATGATACCGCTTATGTAGTAGTTCTTAAGGAAGGAGTTAGCTGGCAAGGTGGTGGACAACTTACAGCTACTGATGTAAAGTTTACAATAGAACAGATACAACAAATTGGATCAACTTCAATTTATTATTCGAATGTAGAACATATAACGAATGTAGAAATACTAAGTACTTATACCGTAAAAATAACAATAGATGATAAAATACCGTTTTTTGAATATAATCTTACATTTCCAATAATGTCATCTAAATACTATGAAGAAGATACAATTGCAACAAGTGCAAAAAATAATAATGCACCAGGAACAGGAAAATATATGATTGGAAATATAACAAGCACAGAAATAGAACTTAAAAAAAATAATACATGGTGGGGATTATTAGAAGGCAAAAAATTATCTTTGGATACTGTTTTAGTAAAACTATATACTTCAGCAGGTGAGGCATATAATGCCTTTAAACTAGGAAACGTTGATTTAATAACTACACAAAGCTTAAACTATGAAGATTATATAGGAACAATGGGATATAATACTGCAGAATATGTAGGAAGAGAATATGATTTTTTAGCATTAAATTGTTCAAGTAGAATATTAGAAAATGAGGAATTGAGAAGTGCAATAAATTATGCGATAGATAAATCTAATATAATCACTACAGTATATGAAAATAAATATTATACTGCAGATTTTCCAATAAGTAATGAGAACTATTTATACAATGTAGAAAAAGTAAGTTCTACATATAATACAAATAAGTCAAAAGAACTATTAGAAGATGCAGGATGGGAACTTAAGAATGGAAATTGGCAAAAATACGAAAATTATACAACTATAAGGGCAAAAGTTAATTTAGTAGTAAATGCAAGTAACTCAAGCAGGGTATCTGTAGCAGAAGAAATTGAAAAACAGCTAGAAGAAGTTGGAATAATAGTAAATATCATAAAGGCAAGTGATTCACAATATAATAGATATTTAGCAGATAAAAACTATGATATGATCTTAACAGGTAAGCTAATAGGAATTAGTCCGGATTTAACAAGCTATATAGGTGAAGATAATTTATCTAATTTTGATGATCCAGAAGCTAAGGAATTATTAAGAGAGATTGCAGATACATCAGATAGTCCTGATGAATTACAAAATAAATACAAACAATTAATTAGATTAGTTGAAGAGGAAAGACCATATATTAGTTTATATTTTAATAGATGCACAGTAATATATACACAAGATTTACAAGGTAAAGTATCACCAAATTTTTATAATATATTTTACAATATAGAAGATTGGGTAAGACAATATTAATTTTGCATTATATATATTGACACAGCTTAAAAAACTAGGTATAATATTAGCATTGAAATTATATTAAGTAGAGAGGAAGATCAAAAAAAATGAGCATGAAATTTGAAAAAACAGAAAATGCAAATGAATTAAAATTAGAATTTACAATAGAAGCAGAAAAATTTGATAAAGCAATAAAAACAGTATATGCAAAGAGTGCGAAATATTTTAATATACCAGGATTTAGAAAGGGAAAAGCTCCATTTGAAATGGCTGAAAAAATATATGGGACAGAAATATTCTATGAAGATGCTTTTAATGAAGTAGTTCCACCAATATTTGAGGAGGAATTAGAAAATAACAAAATTGAAGCTGTTAGTAAGCCAGAAATCGAAGTTAAGCAAATGGAAAAGGGAAAAGATTTGATTTTTACAGCAATTATTCAAACAAAACCTGAAGTAAAACTAGGAAAGTATAAAGGAATAGAATTAAAGAAAATAGAGTACAATGTATCTGATGAAGATATTAACAAAGAATTAAATGCAATGGCAGAAAGAAATTCAAGACTAGTTGCTGTAGAAGATAGACCAGTTGAAAACAAAGACACAGTTGTTATGGATTTTGAGGGATTTGTTGATGGTAAACCTTTCGAAGGTGGAAAAGCTGAGGGATATGAACTAGAAATAGGAAGCAATACTTTTATTCCAGGATTTGAAGATCAAATGGTTGGAATGAATGTAAATGAAGAAAAAGACGTAAATGTTAAATTCCCAGAAGAATATTTTTCAGAAGAATTAAAAGGAAAAGATGCAACATTTAAGGTTAAAGTGCATGAAATAAAAAAGAAGGAAATGCCAGAAATAAATGATGAATTTGCAAAAGATACAAGTGAATTTGACACGTTAAAAGAATTAAAGGCAAGTATTAAGGAAAAACTAGAAAATGAAAACTCTAATAGAGCAAAATATGAGACAGAAGACGAAGCAATAAAAACAGTATGTGATGCTTCAGAAGTTGATATCCCATCAGGAATGATTGAAACAGAGATAGACAACATGGTAAACGATGTAAAAACAAGATTACAATATCAAGGGATGACTTTAGATAACTACTTAAAAATGGTAGGAAAAACAATGGAAGAATTTAGAAAAGACAATGAAGAACAGGCTAAAATGTCAGTAAAAAATAGATTAGTCTTAGAAGCAATAGTAAAAGAAGAAAAAATTGAAGCAGATGATGATGCTGTTAATACAAAAGTTACAGAAATGGCAGGAACTTATGGAAAGACACCAGATGAATTAAAGAAAAATGAACAATTTATGAATTATGTTAAAAGTTTTATAGTTAATGAAAAAGTTGTTAAATTCATTATTGATAATGCAAAAGTAAAATAACTAAATATAAGGAGGAAAACTAATGTTAGATGAAAAAAATACATTAATACCATATGTAATTGAGCAAACAAATAAAGGTGAAAGATCATATGATATATATTCAAGATTATTAAAAGATAGGATAATATTTCTAGGAGAGGAAGTTGACCAATCAAGTGCAAATGTTATAGTTGCAGAACTATTATTTTTAGAGGCAGAAGATCCAGATAAGGAAATTTACTTATACATAAATAGCCCTGGAGGTTCAATAACAGCAGGTATGGCTATATATGATACAATCAATTATATAAAATGTCCTGTATCAACAATATGTATTGGAATGGCAGCGAGTATGGGAGCAGTATTATTAGCTTCAGGAACAAAGGGAAAACGTTATGCTACACCAAATTCAGAAATTTTGATACATCAACCATTAATAATGGGTGGAGGAATACAAGGTCAAACAACAGAAATAAAAATACATGCAGATCATATGGTAAAGACTAGAGAAAAATTAAATAAAATATTAAGTGAAAGAACAGGTCAACCATTAGATGTAATTAACAGAGATACGGAAAGAGATAATTATATGACAGCAGAGGAAGCTTTAAAATATGGACTAATAGATGGAATAATGGAAAGACAACAATAGTAACAAATTTTTTTAAAAGGTCGGGAGTCAAAATTATTAGACATCCGACCTTGTGATGCAATTTACAAAGTAAAAGAAGAAAAACAAAAGAATAGAGTATAAAAATGAAACCAAAAGAAACAATAATAAAATATAATAAATAGGAGGCACGTTAATGCCAAAGAGTAAAGAGAAAAATATAAAATGTTCGTTTTGTGGAAAACCACAAACAGGAGTAAAGAGAATTATAGCAGGACCAGGAGTATATATATGTGATGAGTGCATAGGTGTATGTAGAAATATATTAGACGAAGATGATTTAGAATTTGACGATATGCAATACAAAATTGAGGAAGATGAAAAAGAACTACCAAGTCCTCAAGAAATAAAAAATATTTTGGATGATTATGTTATTGGTCAAGAGGATGCAAAGAAGACTTTAGCAGTAGCAGTTTATAATCATTATAAAAGAATAAAAAATCAAGAAGATATTGATGACGTAGAAATTCAAAAGAGTAATGTATTATTGCTAGGACCTACAGGATGTGGAAAAACATTATTAGCACAAACTTTAGCTAAAATTTTAAATGTTCCATTTGCAATAGCAGATGCAACAACTTTGACAGAAGCTGGTTATGTAGGAGAAGATGTCGAAAACATTTTATTAAAATTAATTCAGTCAGCAGATTATGACGTAGAAAAGGCAGAGCAAGGAATCGTTTATATTGATGAAATAGATAAAATAACTAGAAAATCAGAAAATCCTTCAATTACAAGAGATGTAAGTGGAGAAGGTGTTCAACAATCACTATTAAAAATTATTGAAGGAACGGTTGCATCAGTTCCACCACAAGGAGGTAGAAAACATCCTCACCAAGAATTAATTCAAATAAATACAGAGAATATTTTATTTATCTGTGGAGGGGCTTTTGAGGGACTAGACAAAATTATTAATGAAAGAATTGGTAAAAAATTAATAGGCTTTGGTCAAGAAAAAGACAGTAAACAAGAAGTAGATAAATATAAAGTATATGAGGAACTTTTACCTCAAGATTTATTAAAATTTGGATTAATTCCTGAATTTGTTGGAAGGTTACCTATTGTAACTACATTAAGAGAGTTAGATAAAGAAGCGCTTATTAAGATAGTAACAGAACCAAAAAATGCTTTAGTAAAACAATATAAGAAACTATTAGAATTAGATGGTGTAGAACTAGAATTTGAAGAAGAAGCATTGCAAGCTATTGTAACAAAAGCAATAGAAAGAAACACAGGAGCAAGAGGACTTCGCTCAATTATAGAAGAGATAATGAGAGATATTATGTTTGATGTTCCTTCAAATAAGAAAATTGAAAAATGCATTATAACTAAGGAAACTGTTTTAAATAATGAACAGCCTAAATTAGTTATAAATGAAAATAAAGAGAAGAAAAATAAAAGCAAAAATAAAAAGAAAAATTTGGTAGAAAAAGATAAAAAACAAAGCGCTTAAAAGTTTAGTAAAGGGGGCAATATAAATGTATAAAAAAGTTGAATTACAAAATGGATTTCCTGGAATGGAAAAAGAAGTTCTAAATATGTGGAAAGAAAAAGACATAATTAATAAAAATTTTAAACTAAATGGAGATGGACAATATTTTACTTTTTATGATGGTCCTCCAACAGCAAATGGTAAACCACATGTTGGGCATATCTTAACAAGGGTTATGAAGGATATTATTCCAAGATATAAAGTAATGAAAGGATATCAAGTAATTCGTAAAGCAGGATGGGACACACAGGGATTGCCAGTAGAACTAGAAATAGAAAAAAAACTTGGTATTTCTGGAAAAGCTCAAATCGAAGAATATGGTGTAGAAAAATTTATTAAAGATTGTAAATCTAGTGTTTTCAATTATGTCTCACTTTGGGAGAAAATGACAGACCAAATAGGGTATTGGGTTGATATGGAAAATCCTTATATAACATATCATAATGAATACATAGAATCTATTTGGTGGGCAGTAAAACAAATGTGGGATAAAAATTTAATATATCAAGGTCATAAAGTTATGCCATATTGCCCAAGATGTGGTACAGCATTATCTTCACATGAAGTTGCCCAAGGATATAAAGATGTAAATGATTTGACTTGTATTGCAAAGTTTAAAGTAGATAAGAATAAATATATATTAGCATGGACAACGACTCCATGGACATTACCTTCTAACTTAGCATTATGTGTAAATAAAAACTTTGAATATGTAGAAGCTAAACTAAAAGATAATATCGAAGTAGATGAAAAATGCAATATGAAACCACAAGAAGTATACATATTGGCGAAAGATTTATGTGATACAATATTAGGTGAAGGAAAATATGACATTATAAAAGAGTTTAAAGGAGAAGAATTACTAGGAACAAAATATGAACAACTATTACCATTTGCAAAAGTAGAAGGAAAAGCTTTTGAAGTAATACATGGAGATTACGTAAGTCTATCAGAAGGTACTGGAATAGTTCATATAGCACCTGCTTATGGAGAGGATGATAGCTTTGTTGCAAAACAAAATGGAATTACATTTATTAATCTTGTAGATAAAGAAGGAAATTTCGTAGATGAAGTTACTCCATGGGCTGGAAAAAATGTTAGAAAATGCAATGAAAGCATAGTAGAATATTTAAAAAATATGAATCAATTATTTAAAGCAGAAAGACATATGCATTCATATCCACATTGTTGGAGATGTGATACCCCATTATTATATTATCCAAAAGAGAGTTGGTTTGTAGCAATGACCAAATTAAAAAATGAACTTATTGAGAATAATAATAAGATTCATTGGTATCCAGATACAATAAGAACTGGAAGATTTGGAAAATTCGTAGAAAATGTTATAGACTGGTGTATTTCAAGAGATAGATATTGGGGAACTCCACTTCCAATATGGCAATGCGAATGCGGACATGAAGAATGTATAGGAAGTATAGCAGAATTAAGAGAAAAAGGAATAAATGTACCAGATGATATCGAACTACATAAACCATATATAGATGATGTACATTTAAAATGTCCAAAGTGTGGAAAAGAAATGACAAGAGTAAAAGAAGTTATGGATTGCTGGTTTGATTCAGGTTCAATGCCTTTTGCACAACTTCATTATCCATTTGAAAATAAAGAATTATTTGAAAAGAACTTTCCTGCACAATTTATATCAGAAGCAGTAGATCAAACAAGAGGATGGTTTTATACATTACTTGCTGTATCAACAGCAGTATTTGGAAAATCACCATTTGAAAATTGTATAGTATTAGGACATGTCCTAGATAAAAAAGGATTAAAAATGTCTAAGTCAAAAGGAAATGTAGTAGATCCTTTTGAAGTTATGGATGGGGAAGGTGCAGATGCTACAAGATGGCATTTCTATACTTCAAGTGCTCCATGGTTACCAACAAGATTTTCTAAGGAAGACGTTGGAGAAACATCAAGGAGATTTTTAGGAACATTATGGAATGTATACTCATTTTATGTATTATATGCAGAGATAGACAAAATTAATCCATTAGATTATAAGGGATTTATATCAAAAAATGTAATGGATAAATGGATAATTTCAAAATTAAATACTTTAATAAAGACAGTAGATGAAAAACTAGAAGCCTATGACATAACAGGAGCTGCTTTAGAGATTGAGAACTTTACAGATGAACTTTCAAATTGGTATGTAAGAAGAAATAGAAGTAGATTTTGGGCTAATGCTTTAACAGATGATAAGCTAGGAGCATTTGTTACTTTATATAGAGTATTAGTAACATTATGCCAAGTAGCAGCACCATTTGTACCTTTCATAACAGAAAATATATATCAAAATTTAGTAGTATCACTTGATGCAAATGCAAAAGAAAGTATTCACTTAAATATGTGGCCAGAATATCATAAAGAAGAAGTTGATACAAAACTAGAAGAAGAGATGGAATTAGCATATAATCTAGTAAAATTAGGAAGAAGCGCAAGAAATTCTGCTAATATCAAGAATAGACAACCGCTTTCAGAAATGTTGATATCAGAAAAAGCAATTCCTGATTATTATGGAGACATTATAAAAGATGAGTTAAATATTAAAAAGGTAGTTCTTGGAGCAGATTTATCACAATATGTAAATTTCAGTATAATGCCTAATTTACCAGTTTTAGGAAAGACTTATGGAAAATTAATTCCTGAAATCAAAAAGTTTATTAATTCTCAAAATCAAATGCAACTTGCTACGAAAATAAAAAATGGAGAATCAGTGGTAGCAAATATAGGAGATACAGAAATAGAGCTAAATGCAGATAACTTAATTGTAACAATGCAAGGAATAGATGGGTTCGCATTTGCAGGAACAGGAACATTAGGAGTAGTATTAGATACAACAATAACAGAAGACTTGAAAGAAGAAGGTTATGTAAGAGAAATAATATCTAAAGTTCAAAATATGAGAAAAGATAAAGGTTTTGAAGTATTAGATAGAATTACGCTATATGTAAATGGAAATAAAAATTTACAAGAGATTATAGAAAAGAATAAAGAGATAATCAAAAAAGAAACTCTAACAATAGAGATTGTATTAAATGCAGAAAGAAAAGAGTATATAGAATGTAATATAAATGGAGAGAAAATCAATATAGATGTTGAAGTAGTAAAATAATTCTATTAATATAAGGCAGACAAAAGGTAGTAAATAATATCTACAAATATGTCTGCCTTATCATTTTAACAAGGAGGGTAACAGGTGAGAGCACTAGTAACAGGCGCTTCTTCCGGAATAGGGAGAGATATTGCAAGAGAATTATCTAAAAGAGGATATGACTTAGTAATTGTAGCGAGAAGCACAGAGAAACTAGATGAATTAAAGTCTACTTTACAAGGAAATGTAGAAATAATAGGAATGGACTTAGCAAGTGAGGAGAATTGTAAAAAGTTACATGAGAGAGCAAACGATATAGACATATTAGTGAATAATGCAGGATTTGGAGAATTTGGTAAATTCATAGAAACAGATATGGAAAAAGAGTTGGCTATGATTAAAACTAACATAACAGCTCTTCATATATTAACAAAATTATATTTAAAAGATATGACAGAAAAAAATAGTGGAAGAATTTTAAATGTAGCATCAATAGCAGGATTTATGCCAGGACCATTAATGGCAACATACTATGCTTCAAAAGCTTATGTAGTGAGGCTATCAGAAGCAATAAGAGAAGAATTAAATAAGCAAAAATCAAAAGTAAAAATAAGCTTACTTTGTCCTGGACCAGTAAAAACTAATTTTAATAATGTAGCAAATGTAAAATTTGAAATAAATTCTTTAACAAGTGAATACGTAGCAAAATATGCAGTAAATAAGATGTTAAAAAATAAATTTTATATAGTACCAGGCAATATGATAAAACTTGCAAAAGCTTTTTCGAAGATAACTCCCACTGTAATTTTATCTAAATTCGCATATCATATGCAAAAGAGAAAAACAAAAGGGTAAATTATAAAGTCTTGACAGTATATGATATAATTATTAATTGTAATAAATAAGAAAGGAATGATAAATAATGAAAATTGTACCAATAACTTTGTTAACAGGATATTTAGGAGCAGGAAAAACTACTCTTATAAATCACATTTTAAATAATCAACAGGGTTATAAAGTTGCTGTTATAGTTAATGATATAGGAGAAGTTAATATAGATGCATCTCTAATTGGAAAAGGAGGAGTAGTTACTGAAACTAATGACAGCTTGGTTCCACTTCAAAATGGTTGTATATGTTGTACTTTAAAAGTAGATTTAATGCAACAGATAGTTGATTTAATAAAAACAGGAAATTTTGATTACATACTAATTGAAGCAAGTGGAATTTGTGAACCTATTCCAATAGCTCAAACTATTACAGTTTTACAAGATTCAACAGAACAATACGGATTACCTAAGATTTGTAGACTTGATAATGTTGTATCAGTTGTTGATGCTTTAAGATTAAGAGATGAATTTAATTGTGGAGAAGAATTAGAAAAGGAAGAAATAGACGATGAAGATATCGAAAATCTTTTAATCCAACAAATTGAATTCTGCAATACATTAATTTTAAACAAAGTAGATGAACTATCTAAAGAAGAACTTGAAAAAGTCAAAGCAGTTATTAGAAAATTACAACCTAGTGCAAAAATAATAGAAACAAATTATTCTAAAGTGGATATCAAAGAAGTTATGGATACAAATGCATTTAATTTTGAAGAGGCTGCTATGTCTGCAGGATGGGCACAAGAATTAGATAAACCTGAAGAAGAGGAAGAAGGAGAAACAGAGGAATATGGAATTGGAACATTTGTATATTGCCGTAGACAACCTTTTGATGAAGCAAAATTTGAGAAATTTATGGACAACTTCCCTAAAAGTATAATAAGATGCAAAGGTATTGTTTGGTTTAGCAGTGATAACGAGATGTCATATGTATTCGAACAAGCAGGAAAGCAAAAAGGTGTTTATGAAGGCGGAGAATGGATTGCTACATTTCCTAAAGAAGAAATAGATTTACTAAGAAAAGAACATGCTGATTTAGAAAGAGATTGGGATGAAAAGATTGGTGATAGAATGGTAAAATTAGTTTTTATAGGACAAAATATGGATAAGAAAGCAATCATAGAAAAATTAGATGAATGCATTAAATAATATATAATTTTAACATTGACAAAATAAAAGATAATGATATAATAAGAAAGAAAAATGTGCCAGAAAGGAATGATGATATATGGCTTTAGTTACAACGAAGGAAATGTTTGAAAAGTCAATGAAAGAGCATTTTGCAATAGGTGCTTTTAATGTAAATAATATGGAATTTATACAAGCAATAGTAGAAGCTGCTAGTGAACAAAATTCACCAGTTATTTTGCAAGCTTCTTCAAGTGCAATAAAATATGCAGGAATAAATTATTTGATGAAGATGGTAGAAGCAGCAGTAGAGTCAACAAATATTCCAATAGCAATTCACCTAGATCACGGACCAGATTTTGAAACATGTAAAATGTGTATTGACGCTGGCTTTACATCTGTAATGTTTGATGGTTCAAAATATGATTTTGAAGAAAATGTTAGACTAACTAAAGAAGTTGTAGATTATGCACATGCTCATGGAGTTGTTGTAGAAGCTGAACTTGGAAAATTAGCAGGAATTGAAGATGAAGTTAATGTTTCTTCAAGTGATGCAATGTTTACAGACCCAGATCAAGCTAAAGAGTTCGTAGAAAGAACAGGTTGCGATTCATTAGCAATAGCAATTGGTACAAGCCATGGGGCATATAAATTTAAAGGAGAAGCAAAATTAAGATTTGATATACTAGAAAAAGTAAAAGAAAAATTACCAAATACACCGATAGTTTTACATGGAGCTTCAACAGTAATTCCAGAGTTAGTAGATATGTGTAACAAATATGGAGCAGATATTCCTGGAGCAAAAGGAGTCCCTGATGAAATGCTACACGAGGCAGGATTAAGAGGAGTATCAAAGATAAATGTTGATACTGATTTAAGACTTGCAATGACAGCTCAAATTAGAAAAACATTTGCAGAAGATCCATCTGCTTTTGATCCAAGAAAATATTTAAAACCTGCAAGAGAAGAAATAAAGAAAACAGTTGCACATAAAATCAAGGATGTATTTGGTTCAGCTAATAAAGCATAATATAATAAAAATGGGATGACTAAGTCATCTCATTTTTTGTTTTAGTGCCTGATTTATTTTTCGTTCAGCATCTTTTTTTGCAATATCTTGTCTTTTATCATATAATTTTTTACCTTTTCCAATTCCAAGTTCCACTTTTACAATATTGTTTTTAAAATATAAACTTATTGGAATTAAAGAACAACTTTGCTGTTTAATAAGACCAAGCAAATGGAAGATTTCATGTTTTGTAAGTAATAATTTCCTATCACGTAAAGGATCTTTGTTATATATATTGCCTTGTTCATATGGACTAATATGCATTCCATAAATAAAGACTTCGCCATCTTTTATATTTGCATAACTTTCTTTTAGATTAACTTTACCATTTCGAATTGATTTTATTTCTGTTCCAGTTAGAACAATTCCAGCCTCTATGGTATCTGTTATTATATAATTATGATGTGCTATTGGGTTCTTTGCAATTACTTTTGTTTCTGACATAATTAATTTCTCCTTTTTAGGATAATGATTACAAATTATATCATAAATATGTAAAAGGAGCAATCAGCAAATTACACAAAAATTATGTTATATTAGCAAAATAATAAAAAGACAATTATCTTTTTATTATTTTGCTAATTTTACGATAAAAATTTTATAATATTAGTTTTCATCGTCTGTTGTTTTTACAGAATAGTACCATATTGCACCTATTACTACTACTGCAGCTATTGCTAAGATTATCCATAAATAAGAGTTTGTTGTAGTAGTGTCTGTAGCTGTAGTTCTAGCAGCTGAATATGATCCATCTGCATCTCCAGTCATTGCTTCATTATCCATAGCTCCATTATTCATTGTATTGTTTTCAGTATCAGCATTTTGATTTGTGTCTGCATTGTCTGTAGATTGATTCATTGAGTTTTCCATATTTCCTGTAACATTTTTTATACCATCAGCAGCATCAGTTACTGCGTTTTGAGCATTACCCATAACATCATTAACTGCATTTTTGGCATCATTCATCATATTTTTTTCTTCAGCAAAAACAGAAGTACAAATAAAAAATGAAACTGTTATTATTAATAATATTGCTAAAATCTTCTTTAACATTTAATGTATACCTCCAATTTTCAGATTAAGTTTAATTATAGAATTATTATATTGAAATAAAACTTCTGCAATATAAAAAAACTTATTAATATTGTTAGAAGAAAAAAAATAAATATACAAACAAAAAATGTACAAAATGAAAAAAATTTCAAAAAAATATGTCAATAGTTTTTGAAAATGTCGCAAAAATTTTTAAACATTAACGGGAAAATTATTTCCCGTTTTTTGATTTT
>CANQQQ010000002.1 GCA_947626025.1 uncultured Clostridia bacterium | reverse complement strand
AAGAAGATGAATAAGAAATGTAGGGGCGGTCAGAGCGAGGAAAAGAATTAAAAACAAAATACATTTTGTTTTTGATTCTTTTACGAACAGTGCTTGAAAATTCTGCGAAGCAGAATTTACTGGGAATTGCTCGCCCGCTGAAAAAAATGAATTCGTTTTTTTATTTCGTGTGTAGGGGCAGGCCATTGGCCGCCCACTAAACATTCTATTCCAGAGAATTTACAACTTTATCAATTCTCTGTATAGCTGATTTGAAAGTATTATATAAAGATTGACTAATTTGTGTAGTACCATTTTCATAGCTTGAAATACTTTGTTTTAGATCGATTAGTTCATATCTATTTTTTGCACTACTACCTTTATTATAGCAATACACAGGAATATAATCTACATTGTCTATACTAATCTTTCCTGTAGTACCTGATTTAGTGATTTGTAAATTTAGAATAATGGTATCTTGAGTGTTTATATCTGTCTGATTAGATATGAAATTACCAAGAGAGTAAATAACAAAACCATCTTTTGTTGAACCGTCTTCTAATGTTACAACTCTTTTTTGCATGGGTTGAAGGACATGAGGGTGACTTCCTAAAATTATATCTACTCCATTTTCAAATAAGAAATCAGCAAGCTCCTTTTGCTCAGAATTTGGAGTTGTTTGATATTCAATGCCCCAATGCATATTAACGCAAATTATATCTACATTTAATTCTTTTGCTTTATTGATTTGATTAAGTATAAGTTCTTTATCAATTAAATTAACACTATATGATTTATCACTAGGAATTGTAATCCCATTTGTTCCGTATGTAAAAGCAAGAAAGGCAATATTTATTCCTTTTACATTTTTTACTAATACAGTATTTTGTTCTTCTTCACTTCTTGAAGTTCCCATGTGAGAAAGTCCTAATTGATCTAGAGTATCTAAAGTATTTGCAAGCCCAGAATAACCTTTATCCATGCAATGATTATTTGCTGTGCCTAGTACGTCAACACCTATATCTTTAATTGCTTGTCCTAATTCTGCTGGAGAATTAAAGGTAGGATATCCACTATATCCTCGATCAGCTCCAGCAAAAGTAGTTTCTAGGTTTCCAATAGTTATGTCAGCATTAGAAGTGTGTTTTGAAATGTTTTTAAAAAAAGGTGAGAAATCATAGGTATTATTAGTTGAGTTATAAGCAGCTTTATAATTAGGTCCATGACACATGATATCTCCAATAGCTGTTAGATTGATAGTAGTGTCTTCAAGAGCAACTGCATCAGAAGCACTACTATCATTTATATTAAAATCATTTGATGAATATCTATTTGATAATAAAAAACTAATACGCCAAATAATTATTCCTAAAACAATAAGAAATATAATAATTCTAGGATAATTAAGTTTACGCTTTTTCCTTTTTTTCTTGTGATAAACATTATTTTCTAACATAACTACCATTCCTTTCTTTTTTTAACATTATATTTTATCTATGTCTTATTTTCAATAGATTAAATAAATTTTTGATATAACTAATCAATATGATATTTTGTGAATTTATCATGTATATTTGACTAAATTTATTGTTTTTTTTGTTTTTTTGCGATAAAATATATGAGATATTTATTAAGGAAGGACATATAAGATGTACTTAAAAAAACTAGAATTACAGGGGTTTAAATCATTTGCCGATAAAACCACACTAGAATTAATGCCAGGAATAACTGCTGTTATAGGACCAAATGGGTCAGGTAAGAGCAATATTTCTGATGCAATAAGATGGGTTTTAGGTGAGCAAAGTATGAAATCCTTAAGAGGACAAAAGTCAGAGGATGTAATATTTGCTGGAACACAGAGCAGAAAATCATTAGGATTTGCAGAGGTATCTTTAGTATTTGATAATACTGATGGCAAGTTACCAATAGAATATACAGAAGTAACAGTTACAAGGAGATTATTTAGAAGTGGTGAGTCAGAATATTTAATAAATAAAACAAATTGCAGACTAAAAGATATAGTAGAATTATTTATGGATACTGGAATAGGAAAAGATGGATATTCAATTATTGGACAAGGTAGAATAGATGAGATATTGAGCAATAAATCAGAAGACAGAAGACATGTATTTGAAGAAGCATCAGGAATTGTGAAATACAAGGCAAGAAAGATAGAGGCAGAGAAAAAACTTGAACAAACAAAACTAAATTTATTAAGAATTAATGATATAATATGTGAAATTGAACAAAATCTTGAACCATTAAAAGTACAAGCAGAAAAAGCAAAAAAATATTTGAATTTAAAAGAAGAATTAAAAAATATTGAGATAGGTTTATTTGTACACAATATAAATGAAAATAAAGAAAAATTAACAAAAATAATAGAAGATACTAATACATTAAATATTCAAAGAGATGAGGAAAGTAGTAAATTAGATGAAATAAATAAATTGAAACAGCAATTAAAAGAAAATATTGATTCTATTACTGAAGAAATAGAAAATTTACACAATTTAGAAGCGACAACATTACAAGAAAAAGAGAAAATAAGTTCAGATATAAAAGTTATAAATGAGAGAATAACTAATAATAATGAAAATTATAAAAGATTTGAAGAAGAGATTTTAGAATTAAGTGAAAAGAAAAAGGAATTAGAAGAAGAAGTAAAACAAAAGGAAGCCAAAAAAATAAATTTATTTGCAAATAAAGAAAAGTTTGAGAAAGAATTAGAAGAAAAACAAAAAGAATTAGATGAATTAAATAATAAATTATCAGAAAAAGAAAAAGAAATAGAAGAACATAAAAAAGTTGTGGAAGAATGTGTTGATAGTAAGTTTGAAAAAACAGCACAACTTAGTGCTTATGATGTAAATATTGAAAATTTAGAAAAAAGAGAAAAGACTGTAAAAGTAGAAATTCAACAAGGGGTTTCTGAATTAGATAGTACAAGACTTACCAAAGAGGATATTGCAAAGGTATTTTATAATATCGAAAATAAAAGAAAAGAGATAATATCAAATTTAGAAGAAATTTCCAAGAGTAGAGAAGAAAGTGAAAATAAAATAAAAGATTATGAAGATAAAATAAATTCGATATTATCAGAATATAGATTAAAAGAATCTAGACTTAAATTTTTACAAGAAACGGAGAAGGAAAAAGAAGGGTATACTAAAAGTGTAAAAACGCTCTTATTAGATTGTGAAAAGAATAAAGAACTATCTAAAGGAGTAGAAGGAGTATTAAGTAGTCTAATAGAAGTTGAACCTAAATTCGGATTAGCCATAGAAATGGCATTGGGAGGAGCATTACAAAATATAGTAACAGAAACAGAAAAAGATGCGAAAAAATTAGTAGAATATTTAAGGGAAAATAAAATAGGTAGAGCTTCATTTTTACCAATATCTGCAGTAAGGGGCAAAAAAATTGAGCATGTTAATACTAAAAATGTTCAGGGAATTTTTGGGATAGCTTCTGATTTAGTAAAATATAATTCTAAGTATGATGGCATAATTCAAAGCTTACTTGGAAGAACAATAATAATAGAAGATATGGATCAAGCAATAGAATTGGCAAAACAAAATAAATATGCATTTAAAATTGTGACACTTAAAGGTGATATAATAAACCCTTCAGGAGTTATTAGTGGTGGATCAGTACCAACTAAAACAGTTAATATTTTAGGAAGAGCTGGAGAGATAAAAGAATTAGAAAAAGAATTGAAAAATATTGAAGAAAAAATAGAAAAATTAAAACAGGAAAAAGATAATTATGAAAAATCAGTAGAAGAAGTATTAGAAAAATCAAAGACTTTAGAAGAAAATTTAAAAGAAATAGAAATACAATATGCAACAGATAAACAAAGATTGAACTCTGCAGAGGAAAATATTGCAAAATGTGAAAACCGCATACAAAAACTAAAGGATGAATTAGCAGATATAAATACCCAAAAAGAGGATAGCGTAACAAAGAAAGCACAGACACAAAAAGAGATAGAAGAGCTAGATAGCAAAAAAGAAAAATTAGATGCAATAATTAACGAATACGCTAGCTTAAATAAGGATAATCAAAAATATATTGATGATTTAAATTTTGATGTAACTAACTTAAAGATATCAGTAAATTCTTTTAATGAGAGTGAAATGTCCATAGATGAGGTTGTTGAAAGAATTAAGAATGAAATTACTACAAATGATGTAAGTATAAAAAATAAAGAAGATAATATGCAAAAGTTGACTTTGGAAAATGAGAAGTTATTACAAAATATAAAAGACTTTGAAAATCAATTAATAGAAATGGATAAAAGCATACAAGGAAGAGACACTAAAGTACAAGAATTAAAACAAGAAAGAAATGAAAAAAATGAAAGACTTCAAAGTACAGAAGATAAAGTTTTGAGCCAATTTGATACATTAGAAAAAATAAAATCAGAAATAACTAAAATAGAAATAAAAAAGGAAAAAGTAGAACAAGATATAGAAGAAGTAACGAATAAATTATGGGAAGAATACGAATTAACACCAAATAATGTGCCAGAGAATTATGAAAAGCCAAATAATATTGCAGTAGCCACTAAATCTGCAAGCAATATTAGAGAGGAAATTAGAGACTTAGGAAGTGTAAATGTTGATTCTATTGAAGAATATAAGAATACTTCTGAAAGATATGATTTCATGTGTGAACAAAGATTAGATGTAGAAAATTCAATGGCACAACTAAAAGACGTAATAAGTGAAATGACAGAAACTATGAAGGAACAATTTGTAAAACAATTTAATATAATAAATGAAAACTTCAAGGCTACATTTAAAGAACTTTTTGGTGGTGGGATGGCAGAACTTATACTCGAAGATGAAAGCAATATTTTAGAAACTGGAATAGAGATAAGAGTTCAACCACCAGGAAAAAAATTACAGAACATGATGCTATTGTCTGGTGGAGAAAGAGCTTTTACAGCAATTGCATTGTTATTTTCAATGTTAAAAATAAATCCGTCACCATTCTGTATATTAGACGAAATTGAAGCGGCATTAGACGATGTAAATGTATATAGATTTGCAGAATATTTAAAGAAATTTGCAGGCGAGACACAGTTTTTAACCATAACACATAGAAAAGGAACGATGGAACAAGCTTCAACAGTATATGGTGTAACAATGGAAGAAAGTGGAATTAGTAAATTACTATCTATGAAATTAAATAGTAATAGTATATAGATTACTTAATAGAAAAAGAAAGGAGTATTAAATGTTAGAAAAGAGAAAAATTGTATTAGTAGGAGCAGGCTTTGTAGGAATGAGTTTTGCATACTCATTACTAAATCAAGGTGGAATAAATGAGTTGGTTTTAATAGACGAACAAAAAGATAAAGCAGAAGGAGAAGCTATGGATTTGTCACATGGAATTTCATGTGCACCTTCAAGAATTAATATTAAATCAGGAGATTACCAAGAATGTAAAGATGCAAGTATTGTTGTTATTACAGCTGGGCTAGCACAGAAACCAGGTCAAACAAGAATTGATTTAGCTAAAACAAATGCGGAAATAATGAAGGAGATTACAAAAAAAGTAGTTTCAGCTGGGTTTAAGGGAATATTTATTATTGCGACAAATCCTGTAGATATTATGACATATGTAGTTGCAAAAGTATCAGGATTTCCTAAAAATAAAATAATAGGTTCAGGTACTGTATTAGATACTGCAAGATTAAGATATATATTAGGCGAATATCTTAGTGTAAATAGTAAAAATGTTCATGCATATATCATGGGAGAGCATGGAGATTCATCATTTGTACCATGGACACATTGCTATATTGGATGCAAAAAAATAGTAGAGGTCTTGGAAGATAGACATCAAGATTTAACAGTCTTAGATGATATTTATAGAGATGTTCAACAATCTGCATATGAGATTATAAATAAAAAGAAGGCAACGTATTACGGAATTGGATTAGCACTCACAAATATAGTAAAAGCAATAATTGGTGATGAGAATCAAATTTTACCAGTATCAACACAATTAGATGGAGAATATAATCATAAAGGTCTTTATATTGGTGTTCCAGCAGTAATAAATAGTAATGGAGTAAGAGAAATACTAAAACTAAGACTAACACAAAAAGAACAAGAACAGTTTGATTTTAGCTGGAATACACTTGATAATGTTATAAAAGAAACAATAGATCCTTTATTATAATTAATAAAAATGGCTAATAAAGAAATTTTATTAGTCATTTTTTATGGAATAGTGAATTCCTATTGAATAAAAAGGGATATTATGTTTAAAATTTGCTTGCTTTTATTAGCAAATTAAACTCGAAAAGAGCAAGAGTATTCAAAGACTAATTTATTTTTGTATCTATCTAGTATAAGTATCAATGGAAATTATTGTTTTTTAAAAAATATAATTATATCTATTGAAATTTTTTATAAATATGTTAAAATTAAAATAATTTGAATTCAAGAACAAATTAAATTTCAAAAGCCTTATTTTTCTAAAGGCAAAATTCCAAAGAACAATTAAATACTGATGAAAGGAGGGTATCATGGAAATGCTATCATCAAAGCAAAAGACCGCTATTATAATAGCTGGTGTTATTGTTGTAGGCATATTTATATTTTATATGACGACAAAAACAAGAGATTATGATTATTCTGTAATAAATGAAGCGATAGAAGATGAAACAAATGACAAAGAAAATGAAGAGAAAGTAGAAGAAAATATTAGTGAAATAATAATACATGTTACAGGAGCAGTCAAAAATGAAGGTATAGTAAAGATAAAGCAAGGAGATCGTATAGTAGATGCGATTGAAGCAGCAGGAGGATTAACAAGTGAAGCGGATTTAACAGCAATAAACTTAGCATATGCATTACAAGATGGACAAAAGATTTATATTCCTAAAATAACAGACACAGAAGAAGAAATAGCAGAAATAGAGGAACAAAAAGTAAATGTGGTAATAGATAATGGAGAAAGCAAAAATACAACAGGAAAATTAAATATAAACAAAGCAACTATAGAAGAATTAATGAGTTTATCAGGCATTGGAGAGGCAACAGCAATGAAAATAGTAGAATATAGAACAACAAATGGAAACTTTAAAACAATTGAGGATATTAAAAATGTGTCTGGAATAGGAAATGCAAAATACGAGAGTATAAAAGACTATATATGTGTAAAATAGAAATAGTATCTGATAAAGAAAGTTCTCCTGTAACAGGAGAACTTTCATATGATAGAATAAATTATATATAAAATATTTAACTATTTTTTAGATTTTGTCAATACTTTCCCAATTATATAGAAAGTATCTGAATTTGATACTTGAATATCTTTAATACTTGGATTTTCTGCTTTTAAAGTAATTTTTCCTCTCTTGTCATAAAATCTTCTAATAAGAACTTGATCATTATAGCTGAATAAACCGTAATCTTTACTATTTAACGGGGTGTTAAATTCTATAAAAGCATATGTACCTTTCTCGAAAGATTTGCTCATTGAGTCATCTTGAATTTTAACTGCGATAGCAGCACTTGGCATGTCTGATGGGCAATCAATGAAACTATCAAGACTATCAACAGCAAGAATTTTATCATATGAAATATGTTTTACAACATTATAACTTTCTTGCTCTTCATTAATAGTTTTATCATATGTATACATTAATTGTTGATATGGGATATCAAGAGCTTTGCAAATGGTTTTTAATGCTTTATGGCTTGGATTTCTCTCTCCCTTCTCAATATGAGTTAAATGTCCGATGTTAATATCAGTAAGTCTAGCAAGTTCAGTCTTTGTCATTCCTTTAGCTTTTCTAGCTTTTGCAAGCATACCACCAATCATAATCTTCAACCTCTTTCTTAAAAATATAATAATATTATACACAAAAAAACACCATTTGTCTAGCAGTAAATGCAAAAATTTACAAAAAAACCGATATTTTAGCAATTATATTTTGTCTTAAAAAAATGTAATAATTTCATGCAATAAAATTGTCTATTAGAAAAATAACTTTACTGATTGATTTTGGTCGAATAAAAAAATATCTAGTGTTATAAAGGGTTTACAATCTTTAAACAATGTTTTTATTTAAAAATACCATAAAAGTATTGACTTGTCAACAAGTAATATGATAATATTTTATTGTCATAAAAGGAGTGATTTAAATGAGCGAAAATAGAATAAAAGAATTTAGGATAAATAAGGGTATTACACTAAATGAACTATCTTTAAGAACAGGAATATCAGCACGGATATATATGTCATTTAGAAAAAGGTACTAGAAAAAATCCATCGATAGATGTAATGAAAAGTATAGCAAAAGCATTAGAGGTTACAGTTGCAGAAGTGTTTTTCTGGGAGTAAAATAAAAAGTAAAAAAAATTGTCATTTGTCCTTGCCATACCTAAAAAGATATGCTATAATAAATAAGCTAATTAATATATGGGTGATTAGCTCAGTTGGTAGAGCAGCTGACTCTTAATCAGAAGGTCCGGGGTTCGACCCCCCGATTGCCCACCAAGAATCATAGCAAGGCTATGATTTTTTTATATAATAGGTAAGTTTATTCTTCTATTATATAAAAAAATTACCTTTGAGATTTGATTATTTTCATTTGCAAATTCAAATCAGCAGAACTAATAAAAGTTAAAAATTCCTATTATATGGCTGTTCCCTAGAAAAAACGACAAAATATAACATAAAAGTAACAAAAACTTAATAATAAAATAATAATATAAAAGAAATGGCTTTCCGTAATAAAAAACGTGGAAGCCTTTTCTCTTAGGTTAATTAGACCATTTACATGAGTAAATCCACTTATTATAATAGAATAAGAAAATTAAGATGCAATTAAGCTAGGAGGTAATATCCATGGAACCAAGATGGAGAAAAAATGTATTTGGAGCGAAAAGTAGTCGCCTTAGAAAATTAAAAATATTACAGACTTCGATAATTATGATGATTGTAATATTAGTACTATCAGTATTTATTTTAGGAATAGTAGCAATTAGAAGAGGAACAGATACAATAGGAGATAGGGCTTTTAACGAAGAGCCAGAGTCAGAAATATCAGTTTCAAATGTATTTACAAAAACAGACTTTCCATATCCAATAAAATTTGACGAGGTAACAATTGGACATGTAGTTATAGGTAAGGACAAAGACGGCACTGTATGGGGCTGGGGAGGAAGAGATGAATATTCACTAGGATTGCAGTATGGTGATCATAACTATGTACCAATGAAAATAGATTATGGAAGAACTTTTAAAACTATAAAAACACATGAACATGCTACAGTAGCAATAGATACAGATGGAAATATATGGTATTGGGGTGGAATATCAACATCATCTCAAAAAACTCCACAACAAATCAGCTCAGGAACTACTTTTATTGATGTAGATTTAGCTCAAGATGTGATAATTGCATTAGATAACCAACATAGAATATGGACAAGAGGATCAAATACGTGGGGACAATTGGGAAATGGAACAACTGGTACTACACAATCCACTTTTCAAAGGATAACTAGTACAGGAAGTACAAAATTTAATCTAGTTGAGACAGATGGTTATTTTTGTATGGCAGTTGATACTAGTGGCTATGTATGGACTTGGGGATCAAATAGTAGAAAACAATTAGGCAATGGAGGAACAGGAAATAGCACAGTAGGTGAAACGAAAGTTCAAACTGTACCAGCGAAATTAACTAGTATACAAGCAAAGAAAATAGTTTCTGGAGCAAGCGGGGCAGTTATTTTAGATAAAAGCGGACTAATTTGGAGATGGGGAGCTATAAATGATAATAGTTCACAAGATATTTCTACACCACAAAAAGTAAGTGATAAGAAATTTACCGATATAGTAGGATGGAGTCACTGTTTAGCACTAGACAGTGATGGAAATGTATATACGTTTGGATCGAACTCTTCTGGTTGTTTAGGCACAGGAGATACAAATACAAATACAATATTGTCAAACCCAACTCTTATAAATTTTAATGGTGTTAAAATATCTAAAATATATGCTGACAACGGTATAAGTGGTGCAATAGATGTTAATGGTGATTTATGGCTATGGGGTAATGGTTATTATGGACAGCTTGGAAATGGAACATATGGAAGTTCTAAATTCCAGTATACACCTTTACAGATTACTGCTGATAATGTATATCCTATAAATTATGAATTATATGGAGGAACAATTAATGCTGGAGAAGTAACAGAATATACAAGAGGAACAGGAGCAACATTACCAACAAATGTAACACGTGCAGGATATACCTTTGGCGGATGGTATACAGACAGTTCATTTTCAACTGCAAGAGTTTACAAGATATCTACTACAGAAACAGGAGAAAAAACATATTATGCCAAGTGGACACCTAAAAGTGGTATAACATATAAAGTGCAACACTATCAACAAAACACAAGTTTAAATGGATATGATTTGAAAGATACAGATACGAAAACAGGAACGACAGAAGCTACTGTAACAGCAACTGCAAAAACATATACGGGATTTACAGAAAATACAACATATCGCGATAGATTAGCTAGTTCACAGGTTTTAGGAGATGGATCTTTAATATTAAGGTTATATTATGATAGAAAAAAATATGATGTAACATTAGAAGTAAACGAAGGAAAAATAAATAAAGGAAATATAACAGAATATGTATATGGAGTAGGAGCAACATTGCCAACAGATGTAACAAAAGAGGGATATACATTTGCTGGCTGGTATGCAACTAGTTATTTTTCAGGAAGCAAAGTGGAAAGTATAGGAACAACGACAACGGGAGAAAAAACATATTATGCAAAATGGACAGCAAAAAGTGGAGTAGCATATAGAGTGGAACATTATCAGCAGAATACTAGTTTAAATGGATATAATTTAATTGATACAGAAAATAAGACAGGAACAACAGGACAAACTGTTACCGCAACAGCAAAATCATATACAGGATTTACAGAAAATAAAACGTATCCTGATAGATTAGCTAGTGCACAGGTTCTAGGAGATGGAACTTTAGCTTTAAAATTCTATTATGATAGAAATAAATATAATGTAACATTTAATACAAATAAAGGACAGATAAATGGTGATTATATAAGACAATATACATATGGAGTAGGAGAAGCATTACCAACAAATGTAACAAGAGACCATGCTACATTTGAGGGTTGGTATGAAAGTAGCACATTTTCTGGAAATAGAGTAACAAATGTAAGTACAACAGCGACAGGAGCAAAAACATATTACGCAAAATGGACAATAGAAAAACATTCAGTAAAATTTAAAGATGGAACAACTACACAAACGAAACAAGTAGAGCATGGAGAAAGAGCAATACCACCAGCTTGGTCAAAACCTGGATATACACTTTCATGGGATCAAGATATAAGTAATGTAACAAGAGACATGGAAGTAAATGCTGTATGGACAGCAAAAAATGATACACAGTATATAATAAAACATTGGAAACAGAAATTGGGATCAGCAGCAGAACCAAAGAGTGAAACAAATTATGAAGAGATAACAACTGACCAAAATAATTTGACAGGAACAACAGACACAGCAGTAACAAAGCAAACACAGCAAACATACATTAAAAACTATGATGGATTTACTTCACCACAACCATATGAAGAAACAATAAAAATAAATGGAAATGGTTCTACAGTAATAAACTTCTATTATACAAGAAATAGTTATAATTTAACATTAAATAGTGGAACAGGAATTCAAAGTGTTAGTGCAAGTGGTAATGTAAATACTGCCAATGCAAGTACATATTTATATGGAGAAACAGTAACAGTAACAGCAACATTAAAAGAAAATACGGATCAATATAGTTATGCATGGCAAAACTGGACAGGAACAGGAATAGAAGGATCTAATGAGCAAACATATACATTTACAATGCCAGCAGGAGAGGTAAACTTAACAGCAAATGGAACAGAAACTATAAATAAATACAGACAAATAGTACAAGTAAGATATCAAAATGGAGATGGAACATATGGAGACTATGAAGATAAAATAAATCAGGAATATGAATATGGGGAAACAGTAAGTTGGAGTACACCAGCAACAGAAACGTATAAAGAAGCAAGTATACAATCATATCAAGTAACAGAGGCAAAGACAACGCAAGTAGATATAGAAAGACAAACATATCAAGTAACATTACATGAAGGAACAGGAATACAAAGTGTTAGTGGGGATGGCACATATAGAGTAGGACAACAAGTAACAGTAAGAGCAGTTATTTCAAATGGATATGAATGGAGTAACTGGACAGGAACAGGAATAGCAGAAAGTGGAAATAACCCATATATATTTGATATGCCAACACACGCAGTAGACTTAACAGCAAATGCAACAGCAAGTGGAGGAATACAATATAAGATACTACATTATAAACAAAATACAAGTTTAAATGGATATGAAGAGCCACCAGAGGAAGAAATAAGAACAGGAACAACAGGACAAAGAGTAACAGCAGTTGCAAGAACATATACAGGATTTACAGAAAACCAAGAATATGACCAGAGAAAAGCAGAAGGAACAATAACAGAAGATGGAAACTTAGTATTAAAATTATACTATGACAGAAATAAATATAATGTAACATTAAATCCAAATGAAGGAACAATAAACGGAGATAGTATAACAGAATATGCATATGGAGTAGGAGCAACATTACCAACAGATGTAACAAAAGAAGGATATACATTTGCAGGTTGGTATACAGATCAAGAATTTAGTGGAGATAGAGTACTAGAAATAGGAACAGAAGAAACTGAAGAAAAGACATATTATGCAAAATGGGATGCAGCAACAAATACAGAATATGTAGTAAAACATTGGAAGCAAAAATTAGATGGAAATGCAGATATAGAAAATGATCAAAACTATGAATTAGCGGATACAGAAAATAAAACAGGAACCACAGGAGAAATGGTAACACCACCTGTAAAAGATTATGTAGGATTTATATCACCTGAACCAAGAACAGTACAAATATTAGCAGATGGATCATTGGAAGTAAATTACTATTATAAAAGGGATACAGAAGGATGCTATGTAATAGTACATCATTATATATATGATGAAGAAGCAGAACAAGAGCAAGATAGATATACAAATACACGATTAGTAGCAGATGAAACAAAAGAGGGAGAATATGGAGAAACCTATACAACAAGTATGTCAAGCGAAATACCAGAAAACTATGAATGTATAGAAGAACATCCAACAGGATGGACAGGAACATATGAAACAACACCAATAGAAGTAAGTTATTATTATAAATTATTAACACCAAGTATAGTAGATAGCATAAGAAAAGAAGTAACATCAGCAACAAATGAAGCAGGAGAAGTAGTATTAACAAGAGAGAATCAAGGAGTTTCATATAGAATAACATATAATACAAGAGTAACAAATTATATAGGAAAAGTAACAATAAAAATCGTAGATACATTACCAGCAAAGATAGATTTAACAAAATCAAATATAGAAGAAGGAGACTATGACGAAGATAGTAGAACAATAACATGGACAAAGGATGTAATGGTAGATACATTTGAAGATGGAGATTATGTAGAAGAAATAATAAAAGACATAACATTAGTATATAAAGACCAAGATGTAACACAAAACCTAGTAAATAGAGTTAAAGGAGAGACAATAACATATTATCCAGATGGACATGTAGAAGATAAAAAAGACCAAGAATTTGAAAGTGGAGAAGCAGAAAGTAATGTAGTAGTAAAACAAGAATATAAAGCAAACTTCAAAGTAGTAAAATTATGGAATGATAATGAAGATATAAATGTAAAGAGACCAGAAAGTGTAACAATACATATAAAAGTAATGCCAAACAATGAAACAATAACGCAAGTATTAAATGCACAAAATAATTGGACATATGAAGAAAAAGGAATTAATAAATACAATGCAGAAGGAGAAAAGATAACATATATAGTAACAGAAAGTGAAACAGTACCAGGAGATTTACAATATTATAATGATGCAGTAATAACAAACGAAGAAACACAGACAGAAGAAATAACAAATTATACATACACAGTAATAAACACATATAATAATTCAGAACAAGGAAGTTTTAATAATACAACAATAACAAAAGAAGGACCTAGTGAGATAACAAGTACAGAAGAAAAAGCAAATTATACAATAAACTTTAGATCAGAATTATCAAACTACATAGGAGGAGGAAGAATAACAATAGTAGATACACTACCATTTGCAATAGATAAAGAAAACTCAATATTAGATGGTGGAATATATGATGAACAAGCAAAAACAATAACATGGACAGAAGAATTAAAACAGATAAATACTGAAACAGGAGAAAATCAAAATAAGGAAAGTATAGGAGAACTTATTAATGGTCCAGAAGGAAATGTATTTATAATAAATATAACAAAAGAAATAAGTTTAGTATACAAAGATATAGACTTAACAAAAGAGAAAATGACAAACACTGTAACAGGAAAAATAGAGTTAGACTCATCAGACACAGTAGAAGTAGGAACAACAGGAGCAGATACAGATATAAATGTAGAAGGAAAAGTAATAGTAAAATATGTAGATGTTGAAACAGAAGAAGAAATACAAGGAGAAGCAGAAGAAGGAACATATTCATATGAGATAACAGGAGCAGTAGGAGAAAAATACGAAACAGATAAAAAAGAAATACCATACTATGTATATGTAAAAGACACAGAAAATACAGAAGGAGAAATAGGAAAAGAAGAAACTACAGTAATATACTATTATAGAAAAATGATTTATAACTTCAGTATGGAGAAAACTCTAGAAGGAGTAACATTAAATGGACAAGTGTTAAATATAAAGGACAATAAACTAGTAAAAGTAGAGTTAAAATCAGCTGAAGTAGATAAGGCAGAAGTAATAGCAAGATACAATATAAAAGTAACAAATGATGGAGAACTAGCAGGAAAAGTAAAAGTACTAGAAAGGGTACCAAAAGGATTTGAAATGGTAACAATTCCAGCATATTGGACAAAGAATGCAGATGGAACATTAGAAGCAGAAGTAGAATTAGGAGTAGGAGAGAGTAAGGATCTAGCAGTAACATTAAAATGGATAAACGATCAAGGAAACTTAGGCTCAATATCTAACAAAGCAGAATTAATTGGAGGAAGTAACTCAGCAAACTATGATGATACAAACAAAGATGATGACTTATCAGAGGCAACAATAATAGTAAGTATAAAGACAGGTTGGAAAGTAAATGCAATGATAGTTGTAACAATAATAATGGCAATGGCTATAACGGGATACTTAATAGTACTAATAATACGTAAAACAAGAAAAGGACCACATATAAATGATATAGGATTCTTAGATTAATAAAATAAGATGATAGGGCATGCGCGAGAGCATGCTCTTTTTTTGTTTTTACAATGAATAATTAATAATGAATGATGAATAATGAATAATGAATAATTAATGTATTAAAATAATAATAAATAAAAAATAAAATTAAATAAATTAAATTAAATAAAATAAATTAAATAAAAATAAAAAAATAAAATAAAATTAAATTAAATAAATAAAATTAAATGTAGAAATACTAGCTAATTTATACTAGACATAATTAAGCTGATATATATGGCGATGGTTAACCAAAAGACAATATCAATACGAAAATATAGCGGGAAGTCTAATTGCAAGAAATAGTAATTATAAAAAGACAATAAAGAGAAAAGTAGATTGAAGTAATTATAAAGTTAAAAATAATTATTAAAATAAATAATAAAAAATAATATTAAAATTTAAAATAATAAAAATAAAAAATAAAATTAATTTTATAAAAAATATAAATAAAATTAAATTAATATTAAATATTAATAAAAAAATAATATAAATTTAAAAAGAGATCATTATACGTTTGATTGAAAAAACAAGAAAAAGGATGAGAAAGGGAAAGGCTAAATATTTCAAATTTGAAACATAATAGTAATATCCCCTAGGGGAATAATTGTGGATAAAAACTAGCTAAAAATGAGATAAAATTATATAAAATTACTTGATCAAAAAAGCAAAAATAAAAAACAATCAAAAGTATGTAATTAATAGATAAACTAGTGAAAAAATCGAAAGGATTTTTTCTTGAATATAAAAGCTTAAAATTGAAAAATTAGTATTTTCAATAGATTTCAACCTTACTTTGCTTAAAAAATCAAAAGGAAACATAATAAGAAGATATAAAAAATATCACAGAAAAATGTGACATAAAAGACAAAACTACAATTAAAAGTTTCAAAATATTCATAAGAAAATAATAAAAGTGCTAAACGCCTAAAGAGAGAGCTAAAATTCAAAATGTGGATAACTTTGTGGATAACTTTTTAAAAAATATGTGAAATATTACAAGTATTTTACAATTGTAATAAAAGGAGGTGCATGAAACAGCACCTCCCTACAATAATCTAATTAGTCTCTTTTAAGAGTTTTTCTTATCATAATTAATTTCTTTTTCTATAACATCGGAATTTTCTTTATTAATTGCATTTAATTCTTTTTCTATTTTTAATAAATTATCTTTTGCCACTGTCATCAACAATTTAATTCTATTTGTTTGATTTGTTTCACTAGCACCAGGGTCATAATCAACAGGAGAGATGTTAGCATTAGGATATTGTTCACGTATAGTTTTTATTACACCTTTTCCTACAACATGATTAGGTAAACAAGCAAATGGTTGAACGCAGACTATATTTGGTATTCCATGTTCAATATATTCAATCATTTCAGCTGTTAAAAACCAACCTTCACCTGTTTGATTTCCAATAGATAATACTGATTTTACTTTTTCTTCTAATTCCCAAATATTACATGGTTGCATATATCCTTTGTTTGAATTAGATAGTGCAATTCTTACGTCTTTTTCAAAAATATCCATTAATTTTATTGCTAATTTAAATATAGTAGCTTTAGTTTTATCTGTTTTTAATAATTCGTTAAATGTAATTTTATGTGTTGCAATAAATTTTATAAATCCCATGAAGTCAGGAAGAACTACTTCTGCTCCTTCATTTTCTAAAACATTTGCTACAAAGTTGTTTCCAAAAGGATGATATTTTATTAGTACTTCGCCTACAACTCCAACTTTTGGTTTCTTTATTGATGTATCTAATTCGATTTTTTCAAAATCATTTACTATATCATATATACTCTGTTTAAATGCTTTTGTACCTGGTTTTGTTAAAATCACCTTACATTTTTCTAGCCATGTATTATAAAGTTTTTCTGTTTCGCCTTTATTTACTTCATAAGCTCTATTTTTCATAAGCATCTTTTGTAGTAAATCACCATATACAACAGATTTCAAAAGTTTTTCCATCATTTCAGGAGAAATTTTAAATCCTGAATTTTTCTCCATACCGACAAAATTAAAAGATATAACTGGTACTTGTGAGAACCCAGCGTCTTTTAAAGCTTTTCTAATAAATCCAATATAATTAGTTGCCCTACAACCACCACCTGTCTGAGACATTACTAATGCAGTCTTATTTAAATCATATTCTCCAGATTGTAATGCTTCAATCATTTGACCTGTTGTTAAAATTGAAGGATAACAAGCATCATTATTTACGTATTTTAAACCAGTTTCTACAGTATTTGGAGTACATTTTCTTAGTAATTTTACTTTATATCCACAAGAAGCAACAGCAGTTTCAATAAGTTCAAAATGTATAGGTGCCATTTGTGGTATTAGAATTGTATAATCTTTTCTCATTTCCTTTGTGAAAGGAATTTTAGTAATTCCATAATTACCTTTTGAAGTTTCACTAGATTTTTTATTCGCAAGCCTTTTCTGCATACTAGCAAGGAGAGAACGAATACGAATACGTACAGCTCCAAGATTATTAACTTCGTCTATTTTTATTAGAGTATACATTTTTTCATAACTTGAAAGTATTTCTTCAACTTGATCTGTTGTAACTGCATCAACTCCACAACCAAATGAGTTAAGTTGAACAAGTTCTAAATTGTCGTGCTTTCCTACAAAATCAGCAGCGGCATATAATCTTGCATGATATACCCATTGGTCAACTACACGAAGAGGTCTTTTGGCTTCTGTAAGGTTCGAAATTGAATCTTCCGTAAGGACGCATAGCCCTAGACTGGTTATTAATGTATCTATACCATGATTTATTTCTGGATCGACATGATAAGGTCTACCTGAAAGAACAATACCTTTTAGATTGTGTTCATCCATATATTTTAATGTTTCTTGACCTTTTGTTTGGATATCATGTTTGAAATTCTGATATTCTTGTTCTGCAAGTTCTGCAGCTTCACATAATTCTTTCTTGGTAAACTTATATTCCTTGAATTCATCTAATTCTAATATTCTCTTGACTAGATTTTTTGAGTCAAAAGGTAAGAAAGGATTAAGGTATTTTATATTTTTTAATTCCTCTACATTATTTTTTATTACCTCAGAATAAGAAATTACAATAGGGCAATTATAATGGTTATCGGCTTTGGCATATTCTTTTCTTGAATAAGGTATACAAGGATAGAATATTGTTTTTATACCTGAATCAATTAGACTTTTAATATGACCGTGAGATAGTTTAGCAGGATAACATACTGATTCTGATGGCATTGATTCCATACCTTTTTCGTAAGTTGTTCTAGTACTTTTTTCTGAAAGTATAACTCTAAAACCTAGATGTGTTAAAAAAGTGAACCAGAAAGGATAATCTTCATACATATTTAAAACTCTTGGAATACCTATTACTCCACGAAAAGCTTTATCTTCTGGCAAAGGTTCATAACTGAATAATCTTTCATTTTTATATTTTATTAAATTAGGAAGCTTTGAGTTAGAAGATATAACACCAGTTCCTTTTTCACAACGATTTCCCGAAATATAACGTTTATTGTTACTAAATTTATTTATTGTAAGTAAACAATGATTTTCGCAACCATTACAACGAGTATGAGTTATTTGTATATTTAATCTATCTAAATCTACTAACTTAGATAAAGTAGAAGTATATTCCATATCTAAATTTGCTTCATATTGATCTTTTGCAAGTAAAGCAACACCATAGGCTCCCATTAAACCAGCAATGTCTGGACGTACAACTTCTTTACCTACAATTAATTCAAAAGCACGAAGTACAGCATCATTATAGAAAGTTCCACCTTGAACGACAATATGTTCTCCTAGAGTTTCAGGATCTCTAACTTTCATAACTTTTTGTATAGCATTTTTTATTACAGAATAAGATAATCCTGCAGAAATATCTCCAACAGAATATCCTTCTTTTTGTGCTTGTTTTATTTTTGAATTCATAAATACAGTGCACCTTGAACCTAAATCAACAGGAGTTCTTGATTCTAGAGCAGATTCCACAAAATCTTCTATTGATAGATTTAAGCTTTTTGCAAAAGTCTCAATAAATGAACCACACCCAGAGGAACAAGCTTCATTTAGCATTATATTATCAATTACTCCATTTTTCATTTTTATGTATTTCATATCTTGACCACCAATGTCAACTATACTAGTTACATTAGGCATAAATTCATAAGCTGCTCTATAATGTGCGATAGTTTCTATTTCATTTAAATCTACATTTAAAGCAGTTTGTATTAATTTTTCACCATATCCAGTAACTCCAGAAAATCTTAATATAGCTTCTTTAGGAAGTACAGAGTATGTCTCTTTTAACATTTCTATAACACTTTTTAAAGGGTCACCTTCATTATTTCTATATAAAGAGTACAATAGATTATTATCTCTATCAATCACTACAAGTTTTGTAGTTGTAGATCCAGCATCTATACCAATAAAACAGTCACCTTTGAAATCTTTTAGATTTTTCCTTTTTACAGTAGCTTTTGCATGTCTTTTTTTAAATTCATCATATTCTGCATCTATAGAAAATAAAGGCTTTAGAGGCATTGAAGCATCATTATGAGACATTTTTAAAACTTCTATCTTACTTTTTAATTTCTCTACAGAAATTGGATTTGAACTTACGGAATCAAGAGCTGCACCTTTTGCAACAAGTAAATGAGCATCTTCAGGAACTATTGTTGTTTCATCAGTTAGCCCCAAAGTTTCTATAAATCTTTGTCTTAATTGAGAAAGATAATTTAAAGGTCCACCTAAGAAAGCAACATGACCACGTATTGGTCTACCACATGCAAGCCCACTTATAGTTTGATTAACTACAGCTTGAAAAATAGATGCAGAAATATCTTCTTTTGCTGCACCTTCATTTATTAGTGGTTGTATATCAGTTTTCGCGAAAACACCACATCTAGAGGCTATTGGATATATTGTCTTATAATTTTTTGCTAATTCATTTAAGCCTTCTGTATCTGTATGTAACAAGCTTGCCATTTGATCTATAAAAGCACCTGTACCACCTGCACAGGTTCCATTCATACGTTGCTCAACAGATTTATCAAAATATATTATTTTTGCATCTTCTCCACCAAGTTCTATAACTACATCTGTTTTAGGTATATATTTTTCAACAGCACGTTTACATGCAACAACTTCTTGAATAAAAGGTAAATCCAAGAATTTTGTAGCAGACATAGCTCCAGAACCAGTAAGTGATATTGTGAAAGTGTTGTCAGGATATTTTTCTACTAAGCTTTTTAAAACATTACAAACGGTATTTTTCGTGTCTGAAAAATGTCTTTCATATGCAGTATATAATGTGTTTAATTCATTATCTAATACCGCTATTTTAACAGTTGTAGAACCAACGTCAAGACCAACATGTAATGTATTAATATTTTCCATAAAATTATATTTCCTCCTTAATTTTAACACAAAACTTTTTATCTACAATTATATCACATTCTATAATGAATTAAGAAAAAAGTCAATGTAATAAAATGGAAAACAAAGTTCTAAATGCTAGATGTTAGAATATAAATTAAAAAGAAAATAATAAAGACAAGTTTTGAAATTATATCTTAAGAAAGGGTTGGTGTTAAAATGAAAGGTAAAAGACTGATAATAGTTCTAGTAATTTTATTAATTATAGGAGGGGTTATTTTCTTTTGTACGAGAAATAGACAAGAGGTAGAGGTACAGAGCGAAATAACACCAGAAGAAGAAATCAGCGAAGAACAAGAGCGAAAGACAATAATATCTTTATATTTTGAGGATAAACAAACAGGAGAAGTAGTTAGGGAAAGTCGTATGATAGATGCTAAATTATTAGCAGATAATCCATATAGAGAACTGTTACAAATGTTAATAGAAGGACCAAAGGCAGAGAATTTACAAGTTACTATACCGCAGGGAACAAAAATAAATAATGCATATATAAATGGAAATGTTGTATATATAGATTTTTCAAAGGAATTTATTAACAATCATGTAGGTGGATTAGAAAACGAGATAAAAACAGTTTATTCTATAGTAGATACTTTGACAGAATTAAATGAAGTGACATTTGTTAGAATTTTAATTGATGGAGAAGAAAATCAGCAGTTTATGGATGGATATATGAATTTTACAGAAAATTTTGAAAGAAATGATTAAAAGCAATTAAGGCTTTTAATCATTTAAAAAATTTATATAGGTGAATGTATCGTTTAAAATGTTTAAGATCATTTAAAAAACTTTCAACTTCATGTAAAGAATTAATTGTATTATTTTTTTTCTCTGCAAAATTTATTTTATTTTTCTTAGGCTTTTTATTAGCATGAGGAGGATTAGGGGTTGCCCTATTTTGAGTATCTGTAGGAGAAGAACTATAAAAAATCCTTTCTTCCATATAATCAGTCCTTTCAATTTATTGAAAAATTTATACTTTTAATGTATAATATTCAATGAAATATTAAATAGTGATAATGAGGAAAATATGGAAATACAATTAAAAGAAAACGAAAGAATAGATGATTTACAATATAAAGGATTAAAAATAATTCAAAATAAAGAATGGTTTTGTTTTGGAATTGATAGTGTAATATTAGCAAATTATGCAAAATGTGAAAAAAAAGAAAGTAAAATTTTAGATTTAGGAACTGGAACCGGTATAATAGCAATATTATTATCTCAAAAAATAGAAAATGCACAAGTAATAGCAATAGAAATACAAAAAGAAGTGGCTGAAATGGCAGAAAGAAGTGTAAGATTAAATAATTTAGAAGATCATGTTAAAATAATTAATGATAATATTAAAAATATATCTAAAAGTCTTGGACAGGCTAAGTTTGATGTGGTTGTTACAAATCCACCGTATAAAAAGAAAGATACAGGTGTTGTTAATGAAAATAATATAAAGATGATTTCAAGACATGAGATAACAGCAGATTTAGAAGACTTTATAAGAGTTGCATCTGAAGAACTAAAAGATTATGGAGCATTTTATATGATAAATCGACCAGAGAGAATAGCTGATATAATAGAATATCTAAGACGATATAAGTTAGAACCAAAGGAAATAAGGTTTATATATCCAAAAATAAATAAAGCACCTAATGAAGTATTGATAAAAGCGGTAAAAAATGGAGGAAAGTTTTTAAAAGTTTTAGAGCCTCTTATTATTTATAATGAAGATGGATCATATAGAGAAGAAATATTAAAATTATGTGAAAAAATTTAGAGAGGATTGAATTGTAAAATGGCAGGTAAATTATATTTAATAGCAACTCCAATAGGAAACTTAGAAGATATAACATTAAGAGCTGTTAGAATATTAAAAGAAGTAGATATAATAGTAGCTGAAGATACAAGGCATACTTTGCAATTATTAAATCATTTAGAAATATCAAAACCATTGATAAGCTATCAGAGACACAGTGATGAAAAAAGAATAAAAGAAATAATTGAAAAAATACTAGAAGGTAAAAACATAGCGTTAGTAACAGATGCAGGAACTCCGGCAATATCAGATCCAGGAGAAGAGATTGTAAAAGAAGCTATAGAAAATAATATAGATATAGTACCAATACCAGGAGCTTGTGCTTTAATTTGTGCATTAATTTCATCTGGATTAGATACAAAAGAATTTACTTTTATTGGATTTTTACCAATGAATAATAAGAACAGAAAGGAAAAATTACAAGAAATTAAATTTGCGAAAAATACAACTATATTATATGAAGCTCCACATAAGTTGAAAGAAACTTTGAAAGATTTAGAAGATATAATTGAAAATAGGAAAATTGTGCTAGCACATGAAATGACTAAAATTCACGAAAGCTTTGAAAGGGGTACAGTAAAAGAGTGTATTAATAAAATAACAGAACCAAAAGGGGAGTATGTTATTATAATAGATAAAAATCAAAATAATGCAAATGACGCAGAGGAATTAAATAAGTTGAGTATAGAAGAACATTATAAATATTATGAGAAATTAGGATATCAAAATAAGGAAATTATAAAGCAAGTAGCGAAAGATAGAAACGTACCTAAGAATGAAATATATAAACAGTTTATAAAATGAAAAATGATGGAAAATCCATCATTTTTTTTCTTCTTTACTTTTTAAGTTACTAATTTTTTCGGCACATTTACTACAGATAAGCTTATCATTATATTCATATAAATCCTTTGTACTTCCGCAAAAAATACAATTAGGTTCATACTTTCTTAAAACTATAGAAGAGCCGTCAACGAAAATCTCAATAGGATCTTTCTCTACTATTTTAAATTGATTACGAAGCTCCATAGGTATTACTACACGACCTAATTCGTCCATCCTTCTAACGATTCCTGTAGATTTTATCATAGAAATTCCTCCTTAAAAGCTGTTTTTTCTTTTGATGTTTTTAAAGTAAAGCCACGTTTATATAATAGCATAATTTGTATAATAAGGTCAATGAAAAATTTACCAAAATTAATGTATTTTTTTTATTTAGAAGAATAGAGTTTAACAAGAGTGGAGTAGTTAGTGATAGAAACTATTTATAACACTCAATTGTTTTCTATACTACATTTATACTGAAAAGGAATGATAATAAATATGTTAAATTTTATTTGGCCAATATTTATAATAATTTCATATATTTATGCAACATTTACAGGTAATATAGAGAAAGTAAATACAGAAATTTTTAATTCAGTTAATGAAGCGGTTTCATTAAGTATAAGTCTATTGGGAGCAATGTGCTTATGGTGTGGAATTATGAAAATAGCACAAAGCACAAATTTAATTGTAAAATTTACTAAATTATTAAATCCAGTGATGAATTGGTTATTTCCAGAAATTAAGGACAATAAAGAGGCAAAAGAAAAAATTGCTATGAATATGACTGCAAACATTTTGGGAATAGGAAATGCATCTACTCCATTAGGGTTAAAAGCAATGGAAGAATTACAAAAATGCAATAGAAATAAAGATAGATTATCAGATTCTATGGCAATGTTAATTGTACTAAATACAGCATCTTTACAAATAATACCTACAACAATAATTGCGATAAGAGTATCTTTACAATCAAAAAATCCTACGGCGATAATTGTACCAGTATGGATAGCAACAATATGTGCAGCAATTGCAGGAATCACGGCTGTGAAGTTATTTATATTAAGAAATAAATAAGAAAGCACTTGTATATTAACGAAGAGGAGGAAGTATATTGGAAATAATAAACTATATTTCTATAATTGCAGTTCCGTTTGTAATATTTATAATTATATTATATGGATTAATTGAAAAGAAAAAAGTATTTGATATATTTGTAGATGGAACTAAAGAAGGATTAGAAACAACTATAAAAATTTTACCAACACTTATTGGATTATTCTTAGCAATAGGGGCTTTAAGAAGTTCAGGTGTTATAGACGGCATAGGACAAATTTTGTCCCCAATATTAAACTTTATAAAATTTCCAACAGAAATATTGCCACTTGCTCTATTAAGACCGATTTCTCGGAAGTGCATCCATAGCAACTGCTACGAGTATAATGAAAACTTATGGAGTTGACAGTGAAATAGGTATAATAGCATCAGTAATAATGGGTGCAACAGAAACAACACTATACACAATAGCAGTATATACAGGAGTAGTAAAAATAAAGAAAACAAGATTTGTATTATATGCAGCATTAATGGCAGATGTGGTTGGAATAGCTACCGCTATAATAGTTTGTCGAATGATGTCGATGAAAAGTTGTTGACATACTATTATAAAGCATGCTATTATGGGTACAAAGAAATAACTTTTTTATTCTTTATATATTTTTATCAAATAATCAATATTTTTTGTATCAAATGATTTTTAAATCTATTTAAAAAATCCAAAAAATCCTGTTAGATAAAAGTATAAAGCGGTATAAAAATTTTAATCATTTGTTAGATTAAAGTTTTAGTTATCGTAGATTATTTATTATGTTTTTAAACTTGTAGGGGAAAGAAAAAATTTAAAATCTTTTTTCTGGCTCCCAAATTTTCAGAAAACTTTCCTCTACATAGCCCCCAATTATATTATTTTCTTACAGGAGAAACAGAACCTCCTGTAAGTCTATTTTAGGAGCATGATAAATTTGCGAAGCAAATTTATCAGGCAAAAAAGAAGAAAATTACATAGATGGAGAAACAGAACCTCCTGTAAGTCTATTTTAGGAGCATGATAAATTTGCGAAGCAAAATTTGATTAGAGTGATTTTTCAGTTTTCAAAAAACAACAAAATTTAAAAAAAATGAATAAATTTTGAAAAAAGAAATATAATAATGATATCTAAATATTTATAATTAAGGATAAAATTAAAATTTAATTATATCCTAAATTAGATTTATGCTAGAAAGGATGATATTACTATGAAAGTTTTATATTATATTGCTCTTACTTTAGTAATAATAGGAGCATTAAATTGGTTATTAATTGGACTATTCGACTTTGACCTAGTTGCTACAATATTTGGAACAATGAGTGTAGTAAGTAGAATTATATATGTACTTGTAGGAATTTCAGGTTTAATATCAATAGGTCTATATTCAAAAGTAAATGATTAAAATGAATATATTTAGATAAAAATGGTGGCATAGACACAAGAAGAACTATGTCATCATTTCTTTATATAATAAGAAAGACAAATTTCGCTATTATATAAAATGTGACAATCACTATTACATTGAGATTTACTAAGTTTAATTCCTAAAATTAAGTCGGCAAAAACAAATAAAAGGAAAATCAAAGATTTTCCTTTTATTTGTTTTACTTTCACTTATTAATCTAACAGAGAATCAAGACTATAAAATCCTTTTTTCTGTTTAATTAGAAAAGATACAGATGATAAAATGCTTTTCGAAACTATATCATTCTGTGCCTTAGTTTCATTGCCATTTAAAACACTCGATACATGTAAAATGAATGAAATAATCCTCATTCTAATACTCCGTTTAATATTACTGAACATGAAAATGGGCATCATTTTACTGTAATAATCTCTTATGCTAATCAAAAGATACTGAGGAAGTTTTGATGCAACAACAACGGTTGGAATCGACCTGACGGAAGCCCATGTTAAGACGGCAGTTGTGCAATCAGGTGGCAATGAAATAATTATAAGATCAGGATTTTCTGTAACATTTGGCAAGTTGAAGCACATTGGAAAACTAGAAGAATAAGATGAAAACTCACTAAATGCGTTGAAAATCATGAACTCTGAGCTTTCTTCTATTAACCGAGCAATATGATCCTGCTTCTCTTTATAACAGGTTAACACTAAAATTTTTTTCTTTTCCATAATATCGCTCCTTTCATTATGGAACTTCAATAATAGTTCATTTAAAAAATGTTAAAAAGTAACAAATATAAGTGAAAGTTTCTGAATATGGTAATTTTCCAAATCGTATGTATTATATCATAATCTACAGTAAAACACAATATGTAAACCAATTATAAAATTAATTAATATTTTTGCTATAAGTATAAACTTTTTAAAATAATATTTTATATGATATAAAAATATTATCAATGCAATATATTTATATATAATATTATTTTATCAAAAAAATATCTATATTATTCAGATTAATTATTAGTCATATGAAAACTTCCTTTAGATAAAATAAATATAGTTTATATTATTTTTCTATCTTAAAATTGACTATAAATATACAAATATTCTTTCAAAATTAATAAATATATTAACTTCAAAATATTTTAAAAATAATATAAAATGGTTGAAATAATGTAAATAGCATGGTAGTATAATACTATAGAAATGAAAGAAAAGGTGATAATAATGAAAAAAGCATTAATAATTACATTGATTGTTTTAGCGATACTTGCAGTATTATTTGCAATATTTATAATAGTTAACAAAAATATATTTGAGGATAGCACTGATATAACAATGACAATAAAAGAAGGCACATTAACAAAGACAAGTGCAACAATTATAATAAAAGGAAAGGATGTTAGTTGTGGATATGATTATAATATAGAAAAAAAAGAAAATGATAACTGGAAATCAGTAACTCAGATAAAGGGATATTTTGTTCCTGCTGTTAGTTGTAGTTCTTTGATTGGGAAATTAGACTTTAATCTAGATTGGACTGAAAGATATGGAGAATTGGAAAATGGAGAATATAGAATAGTAAAAGAAGTATTTACAAATGATGGAGATACCGAATTATATGCTGAGTTTACCATTGAATAGACAGTAAATTAATATAAAAAATAAATAATAGTATTTACCAAAAGAGGTAGATACTTGTTTAAAATGTAAAATTTCAAAAATCAGCTAAAGTATAATTTTCCCAATAATATTACAATGGTTGAAATAATATAAATAGTATGATAGTATAATAATACAAAAATAATGTAAAAGGTGATAATAATGAAAAAAGGATTAACAATTACATTAAGTGTTTTAGCGATACTTGCAGTATTATTTGCAATATTTATAATAATTAACAAAAATATATCTGAGGATAGCACTGGTATAACAATGACAATAAAAGAGGGAACATTAACGAGGAGAAGTGCAACAATTGTTTTAGAAA
Source organism: uncultured Clostridia bacterium (assembly GCA_947626025.1). Taxonomy (GTDB): domain Bacteria; phylum Bacillota; class Clostridia; order TANB77; family CAG-508; genus CAKPSH01. Next base: position 39,518 of record CANQQQ010000002.1, on the reverse strand, counting down.
GCAGAAGTGATTATAGTTGTGGAGAAAGTTATGGTATAGATAAAAAAGAAAATAGCGAATGGAAATCAATACCCCCAATTAATAGATATACATTTAATCTTCTTGGACTGATACCTGGGAAAGATGGAAAAATAGAATGTAATGTAGATTGGTCTGAAAGATATGGGGAATTAGAAAACGGAGAATATAGGATAAAAAAAACTGTGTCAACAAGTGATGGAGAGATCGAATTATATGCAGAGTTTACCATTGAATAAACAGTAAATTAATATAAAAAATAAATAATAGTATTTACCAAAAGAGGTAGATACTTGTTTAAAATGTAAAATTTCAAAAATCAACTAATGTATAATTTTCTCGATAATATTACAATGGTTGAAATAATATAAATAGTATGATAGTATTATAATACAAAAATAATGTAAAAGGTGATAATAATGAAAAAAGGATTAACAATTACATTAATTGTTTTAGCGATACTTGCAGTATTATTTGCAATATTTATAATAATTAACAAAAATATATCAGAGGATAGCACTGGTATAATAATGACAATAAAAGAGGGAACATTAACAAAGACAAGTGCTACAGTTTTAATAAAAGATAATAATAAAAAACATTGCTATGGCGAGGATTATAGCGTAGAAAAAAGAGAAAACGGAAAGTGGAAATCTGTAGAAACAAAAGGTAACTATATAGTTAAGTGGCCTGCTTATTATCCTGGAAAAACAGGGAAACTAGACTTTAATATAGATTGGTCTGAAAGATATGGAGAATTAGAAAATGGAGAATATAGAATAGTAAAAACTGTGTCAACAAGTGATGGAGAAATCGAATTATATGCAGAGTTTACCATTGAATAAACAGTAGATTAATATAAAAAATGAATGATAGTATTGACCAAATGAGGTAGATACTTTTTTTACCAAGAATAATTGTAAATAAATTAAATATATTATATAATTTTTTTGAGTAGATTATCAGAATAATTATAAAAATCAAAGGAGAAATAAATTATGCAATATTTTAAAAAATTAATAGGAGATAGAATATATTTATCTCCAAAAGATGTATCAGATGAAGAAATAGAAAAATTTACTGAATGGATGAATGACTTTCAAGTTACAGATTATACTGGTAGGAGTGGACAAATAACAACATTAAGTGGAGAAAAAGAATGGCTTGAAAATTCAGCAAAAAATACTGATAACAGAAATTTTAGTATTATTGAATTAAATAATGATAAATTAATTGGAACAATAGGATTAGAACATTTTAATTGGATTGAAAGAAGTGCAGTACTTGGAATATTTATTGGGGATAAAGATTATAGGAACAATGGATATGGTACAGAAGCCATAAGACTATTATTAGAATATGGATTTAAATATTTAAATTTACATAGCATAAGATTAGACCTTCTTGCAATAAATGAAAGAGCTCATAAATGTTATTTAAAATGTGGGTTTAAAGATACAGGAAAAAGTAGAGAAGAAATATTTTTAAACGGAAAGTATTATGATAAATTACATATGGATATACTTGAAAATGAATTTGATGGGGATTACATTAGAAATAAAAATATAAAATAATGAGTAAATGCATAATTTATATTAAAAAACATTACCAGTCTCAATAACTGATAATGTTTTTTATATAAATTAAAACAAAAATTGCTACCCAAGTTCGAATAGCAATACTTTGGTGAACCGAAACTTTCTAAAACCGAACTCTATATATTTAAGAAATGGAATAATAATATATTTTATAAGATAATAAATTTCAATTGTCCATAATTTTTAATTAATTATTATTTATATAAAAACCTCCTTCAAAATCAATGTTAAAATAACTTGAATTAAGTTGCTCTTCGTGAATAAGTTTACCATTTTTATATACTGAAATATATTTGTCATTGCTATCAAAAGATATATCATAATTACCTAAATTACTTATATCTTTAATATTATCTATCTTTTTTGCTTTTTTAGGTAAATATTTTACTAAGCTATAATCTCCAACTCCAATACCCAAACTAATTTCTTTACAATATTTTTCATTAATTGCATATGCAAATTCCGTACTATTTCCAAATCCACCATTACCACGTGAATTATATACTAATACTAAATCACTATTCATTATTAAATAATATTCTTTAATGAAACTACCCAAAAATAACAAAATAGGTAATATAATCAACAACAATGTAAATACTATCGTTTTTTTAGATAAAGAAAATATTTCATTGCTTTTTTTAATTTTCTTTGAACATATAATAGTAGATATAAGATAAATTATTATAGCGATCAAGACTACAAATTCTATAAGTAAAAATTCAAGTCCTATATCTAAACATAAAATATCTGGGATAACAACAGCACCTAAAATTAAGTATATTATATAAAAAATAATAATTATTTTTATACTTTTACTATTATTTTTGCTTTTATTTTTTATTGAATAAATCAATATTGGTATAGAAAGTAAACTAATTACTATTAAAATAAAATAAATACAGTTTTTTAACAACATATTATTTTGCTTTCTCCTTTCCCATGCAATATTGTTTATTAATATAAAATGTAAATTGTAGAGAAAAAATTAATAAATATATTAACTTCGAAAATTCCACCAGTATCTTTTTTGTTTTTGGCTCTATGTCCTAATAATATTTTATTTCCGTTTAAAATCATTACACCTATTCCAACTCTTATATAATTTTCCATAAAAAATATTATTCCTTCTCTATTCAATTATTGTTTACTATGCTACTTTTATTCCTGTATCAATTATTTCTTGAACAAAAGGATTTCCTTCTTCAAAGTCTTCTACCTTTATAGGATGTGGTTCTATTCTTAAATCTATATTTTGTGTTAACATCATAAGTTCAACCATTAAATCAAAAACATTATTATCACTATTAATAATAATTGCTACATCTATATCACTATCTTCAGTGTTTGTTCCCTTAGCATAAGAGCCAAATAAATATACTGCTTTAATGCTATAATGCTTTGATATTTCTTTAATATATTCTTCTATGTTTTTTAGAATTTCTATATCAACATTTCCTTTAGCCATGTTCTAACCTCCTCAATATTTTTTATCTGCTCATAAGTATATGCTTCTGTACATCTTTTATAAAATTCATCTTTATAATCTTCATATCTTGCACTGATATTAAATGAATTACATGTAATTAATATTGTAGTCTTTTTTTCATCTAGTGCAATATTACATCTTTTGGCTAATATAACTAAATTATGAATTTTAGGTGGATATGGATTATCTTTGTTTACTTTAGCATATAATGCTTTTAATAATTTTTCTATAGTTAAATGTCCGAAAAATAATGACCAAGTATATTGTTTCGTTTCAAAGTTTTTTTTCATTGATTCATAATCTCTATCAGAACTTTCAATCCAGTAATTCATTAAATCTATATTATTCATAATTATTATCACCTTTTTAATATAATAAATCCACCATATTATCAATTTTATACGAATTAATAATATGGTGGATTAACTTATACAGGGTTCGTATAAGATTGCTTTGGTGAGCCAGGAGGGGTTCGAACCCCCGACCCCAGGCTTAGAAGGCCTGTGCTCTATCCAACTGAGCTACTGACCCATAATGCTTAAATATAATAACACAAAAATCATATGAAGTCAAGTGGTTATAAGAAATTTGTTATAAATTTATAAAATGTCACATAATGTCTCCTAATTATTATTTCCGTAAGAAAACTGTAAATTTTTTGTGAAATGTATTGCAAAGACAATACAAGCGTGATAATATTTTAATATCAAATTTTATAGGAGGAAATAAAATTGATTAAGGTAGAAAATGTTACAAAAAAATATGGTAGCTTCACAGCGGTAAATAATATTAAATTTGACATTAAAGAAGGGGAAATTGTAGGTTTTCTTGGCAAAAACGGTGCAGGCAAAACAACAACTATGAATATGATAACAGGCTATATTGAACCTACAGAGGGAAGAATAGAAATAGATGGATATGACATGAATAAAAAGCCTAAAAAGGCAAAAAAACAAATAGGATATATGCCAGAAGCAGTACCTATTTATAATGATTTAACTGTAAAAGAGTTTGTAGATTATATGGCAGACTTAAAGGGAGTTAAAAGAAAACAGAAAAAAGAAGAGGTACAAAGAGTAATTGAAGAAACTGGTTTAAAGGAAGTCCAAAATACACTAAATAGACATTTATCAAGAGGCTATAAACAACGTGTAAGTATGGCAGGAGCACTTATTGGAAATCCTAAAGTTTTAATATTAGATGAACCAACTGTAGGATTAGACCCACAACAAGTAAAACAAATTAGAGATTTAATAAAATCATTAAGAAAAGACCATACAGTTTTATTAAGTTCACATATTTTATCAGAAGTAAGTCAAATATGCGAAAGAGTTATGATAATAGATAAAGGCAAAATTTTAGCTATTGATACACCTAAAAACTTAGAGGACAAAGTAAGTGATAAAAATATATTAACAGTAACAGTAGAAGATAATGACAATAAGATAGATGAGGTAGTAGAGAAGATAACTGATATAAAAGAAATAAAATTAGTAAATGAAAATTCCGATGGAACAAAACAATATGCAATATTTGCAAAAGATAATAAGGATATAAGAAAAGAGATTGCTGAAAATTTTGCAAAGAATGAAATAACAATATTAGAGTTAAAGAAAACAGAAGCAACATTAGAAGATGCTTTCTTACAATTAATAAATAATTATAGTATAGATGAAGAAAATAACGAAAATGAAGAAGAAGTAATTAAGGAAATGAAAAAGAAAAATGAGGAAGATTCTATAGAAGAAGGAGGTAAAAATTAATGTTAGCCGTATTAAAAAAAGAACTAAAGACATACTTTTTTACTCCAATAGGATATGTTTTTATAGGATTGTTTTTAGAAGTATCTAGTATAATTTTTTACAGATATACATATTATCCGGGAATCTTAAACTTTTCATATGTATTTTTTGATAGTGCAGTTATTTTAACATATATAATAGCAATATTAACAATGAATATGTTTGCTGGAGAAAGAAAAAACGGAACAGATCAATTAATAATGACTTCTCCTAAGAGTATAACAGGAATAGTATTAGGAAAGTTTTTATCAGCAATAGTAGTTGTTATAGCTACTGAAATATTCTCTTTTGTATATTTAGCTATAATAAGTCACTTTGGAACACCAGATTTATCAACTTTAGGAACTACATTGATAGGATTTTTATTGTTGACGATGGCGTATATATCTTTTGGTGAACTAGCTTCTAGTATAACAAATCAACCAATTATTGCATATATTATTACATTTGCATTTTTCTTTGCATCAATGTATATTACAAATTTATCAGATAAATTTTCAATGATATCTTTTATGGGCCTATATGAAAAATTTGTAGAAGGAATTATTCCTGTTGAGGAAACAATAGCATTAGTTACATTTACAATAATGTGCATTATACTAACAATAATTATTCTTCAAAGAAGAAAAAATTTAAAATAATGAGGTGAGATAGAATTGAAAAAAATACTAGAAATAATAAAAAATAAATGGTTAAGGGAAACAAGTTTTACGATTCTTTTAATTGCAATTATAATTGCAATATATTTAGCAATAAATTTAGGAGTAAAAGCATTAGATATAACAGATATAGATTTAACAAGTGAGAGGTTTTATAGTTTATCTGAAGAATCAAAAAATCAGTTGAAAAATATTGATAATGAGATAAATATCTACATGTTTGGATATGAGGAGAATTCTTCTATAGTAGATTTAGCAAAACAATATGCAAAATATAAAGATAATATAAAAGTTGAAGTTGTATCTGCACAGTCTAGACCTGATTTGGCTGAACAATATAATGTTGAGTCAAATGCAGAATATGGAATAGTAGTATTTGCTTGCGAGGGAAGAAGTATAAAAGCAGACGATTATGACTTCTTTACATATAATTATACAACTTATGAACAAATTGATTTAACAGAGCAAAAGATGACTAATTCAATATTAGGGGTTACTTTACAGAGTACGCCAAAAATATACTTTTTAACAGGACATAGTGAATATGGAATGAATGATTATTTTATGACATTGACAGAAGATCTAAAAAGTGAAGTAAATGAAGTCGAAGAATTAGATTTATTGGTTAGAAATGAAATACCTGAAGATTGCGAAACGTTAATAATAGCATCCCCAGATACAGATTTTACAGATTTTGAAACAGATTTAATTATAAAATATATTAATAATGGTGGAGATATATTATGGCTTTCAGATTTTTCAAATAGAGGAGCCTTAGATAATATAGGAAAAATATTAGATGTATATGGAGTTAATGTTTCAAATGATGGAATTATTTTAGAGCAAGATCCATCAACAATGCTTGTGAGAACACAAGATTTAATACTTCCTACACTAAGTACTGAATCAGAAATTACAAATGCAATTTCTCCAAGTGGAAAGGTATTATTTATAGATTCAGGAAAAATAGAATTTGAAAATGAAGAAAAGTTATCAGAATTAGGAGTAACAGTAACTCCACTACTAACGACGAGTGAACAATCATTTTATAGATCAAATTTCACAGTAACTTCGTCAACTCCTGCAAATGACGAAACAGTTAAATCTTATGTAATAGGAGCGTTAGCAACAAAAACAATAGAAAGTAGTGAAGAAAATAGCGTAGTTTCTAATTTAATAGTATATGCGAATAGTTTATTTGCAACAGATTATCCAATAACAATAAATGACGAATCATCTAGTGCAATATATTTTTATAATAATGAAGATTTAGTATTAAACTCAATATCATATTTAACGGAAAGGACAGATACAATTGCAATAAGAAAAACATATTCTACAGTTACATATACACCAACTGAAGCAGAAGATTTAGTGGTAAGGATAATAATCTTTGGCTTCCCTGTAATTATAATACTTGTAGGATTTGTTATTTGGATAATGAGAAAACGTAGAAAATAAAGTCATAAAATAAAAAAATCACCATAAAATAAGTATGGTGATTTTTTTGTGTGAAAAATAATCTATATTTTTGCCTGAAGGGAAGATAAGTTTAATGATAAATATTATTAAAATAACATTTGCAATAATAGGAATAATAATTGGAGCAGGATTTGCATCTCGGGCAAGAGATATATTCTTTTTTCTATTCGTTTGGAGTATGGGGAATTTTTGGAATAGCCATAGCTTCGATATTTTTAGGAGTGATTATTTATAAAACTTTACTAATATCAAAAAAATATAATTTAAATAATTATGATGAATTATTAAATAAAATAATAAATAATAAAATAATAAAAAATATAATAAAAATAATAATAAATATATTTTTAATAAGTTCATTTTATATAATGATAGCTGGATTCTCTGCTTACTTTTATCAGGAATATTACATAAATAAAGTGATAAGTGCTGTATTTCTAGTTGTTTTATGCTATATTACATTTAATAAAAATGCGGAAAAAATCATACAAATAAATACAATTCTTATACCAATAATAATTATTATTTTTATTTTTTTTGGAATAAATAATATTAATAATATAGAAAATAAAAATATAATAAAAATAAATAATAATTTTCTATGGATTTTTAGTGGAATTATATATACAAGTTATAATAGTATAACTCTAATAGGTTTAACAGGAATAATGAGTAAATATTTGGGTAGTAAAAAAGATTGCTTAAAGGTAGCAATTCTTACGGCTACAATATTTATGATGCTTGCAATGATTATCTATTTGTTACTAATAAATATGAATAGTCAAGTAGAAATACCTATGTTGTATATTGCAAATAAGTTTGGAAGATTATATAAAATTTTATATAGTATAATTATTTTAATAGCAATTTTTACAACAGCAATTTCAGAAGGATATAATTTCTTAACAAATATAAGCAAAAATAATAAAAAGATATATAAAATTATGAATGTTGTAATGTGTACATTAGGTATCCCAATATCTCTAGTAGGATTTGCAAATTTAGTAAATGTAATCTATCCTATTTTTGGTATTATAGGATTGTTTCAAATAATTACCATTTTATTATTTAAGTGATTAATTATATTAATAAAAAACTATTGTCTATTTTTTTTATATTTGATAAAATTTATACATACTTATTTCAAGGAGATGAAACAAATGGGCATTATAGACTTTAACAAGTATAAAGAAAAACTGACAATGAAAAGAAAAATTGGAATAGGAATAGTTTTAGCAATTATTGTAGTTTTAATAGTTGTAATTGTATTATACATAAATAATAGAAGTATAAGGGAATGGATAAATACGTATATTCTTAGAAAGAATATAGAAAACACAGATATTACATATATTGAAATAGACTCGTCAAATAACCCAAGTGTGTATGCATATGATAAATATATAACAGTACTTGAAAAAAATATATTATCTCTATATGGATCAAACGGAAATAAAACAGAAGAAATAGAAATAAATGTTAGTAACCCAATTTATAGTTCGAATAATAGATATTTATGCATTGCAGAAAAAAAAGGAAATAATATTTATTTGATATCTGGTGGAAATATTTTATGGCAAAGTTCAGTAGAAGGAGAAATAGAAGAAATAAATGTCAATAATAATGGATATGTATCAGTGATAGAAAAAGGAACTTCATATAAAAACATAGTTATTATATTTAATACAGATGGGAAAGAATTATTTAAAACATATCTTTCTTCAAGTATAGCAATAGCAACAGATATATCTGAAAATAATAAATATTTAGCAATAGCAGAAGTTGATACTAGTAAAGCTATAATACAATCAAATATTAAAATAATTTCTATAGAAAAAGCAAATAGTGATCCAACAAATTCTGTCGAATACAGTATATCAGCAAATGAGGGAGATTTAATTACAAACATTAAATATCAAGATAAGGAAAAACTGATATGTATTTATGATAATAGTATTCACTCAATAGAAAAAGGTCAAGATACAGAAGTATTAAAATTTGAAAACAAAACAATAATGGCAGAAATAAAAAATAAAAATAATATTGTATATGCTTTAGAGAAGTCAAATGGACTATTTAGTACAAGTACAAACATAATAATAAAAAATATTTATAACAATAATGAAATTAAATATGAAGTAGATAGTACAGTAAAGGCATTGCAAGTATATGATTCAAATATAGCAATAAATTTAGGTTCAGAAGCAGAGTTCATAAATACTTTGGGATGGTTACAGAAAAAATATAGAACTAGTCAAGAAATATCTGATATTGCACTAGGAAGTTCAATAGCGGGTATTGTATACAGAGATAGAATAGAAATAATAAATCTATAGAACGGAGGATATAAAATGGCGTTTATAGTAGATATTATAATACTAGCAATTATGTTATTATGCATTTTCTTAGGATACAAAAAGGGCTTAATAGGAGTAGGAGTAAATATTCTTGGATTTTTAATAGCATTGGTAATAGCATTTTTATTATATACACCAATATCTAATTTTATAATAAAAAATACCACAATACAACCAACGTTAAAAGAAGCTATTAGTGGAACAGTTGCATCTTACGTTATTAATGATGAAGAAAAACAAGAGACTGAAGATAATTCACCAAAAGTTATGACTGATTATATAAATAGTTTTATAGAACAGGAAAAACAGCATGTAGAACAAACAGAAAAAGATATAATCAATAATGTGTCAGAAACAGTTGCAGATAATTTAATAAAAATAGGTGTAGGAATATTAGTATTTATAGTATCAAAAATATTATTGATATTTGTAAAAGTATTAGCAAAATTTATTTCAAAGTTGCCAATTATAGGTCAGTTCAACAAATTGGGCGGAGCAATATATGGGGTATTACAAGGACTACTTATTATATACATATTACTAGCAATATTATCTATTTTTTCACCAACACTTGAAAATTCAGCAATTTTAGAAGCAATAAATTCATCTAAAATAGGAAAAATGATGTACGACAATAATATAATTCTAAAAATTATTTTTTAAGTAATATTAATTAGATTAAACATGGACTTTTAGTTAGACTCAGTAGTATAAACTAAATATTTATAATAAGTTTGAGAATTACAAATTATTTACAAATAAGAAAAAATATTGTATAATATGCACATTATGAAAATAGTGAAGCGATTTAGAGTGAAAAATACTATGTTTTCACTCTAGATTTACGCAGAAAGGAATGAGAGTTAGAATGCTAGTTTCAACAGGAGTTACAATAAGATTTGGAAAAAGAGTTTTATTTGAAGATGTAAATATTAGATTTGGAAAAGGAAACTGTTACGGAATTATAGGGGCAAATGGCGCAGGAAAATCTACATTTTTAAAAGTGCTATCAGGAGAAATAGAACCTAGCAAAGGAGAAGTTACTCATGATAAAACTGAAAGAGTTTCTGTTTTAAAACAAGACCACTTTGCTTTTGAAGATTATAAAGTTCTAGATACAGTAATTATGGGAAATGAAGAACTATACAAAATAATGAAAGAAAAAGAAGAAATTTATGCAAAGCCAGATTTTTCAGAAGAAGATGGAATGAAAGCGGCAAAGCTAGAGGAAAGATTTGCAGAGTTAGATGGTTGGAATGCAGAAGCGGATGCAGCGACACTATTAAATGATTTAGGAATATTAAGTGGATTACATGATAAGTATATGAGAGAAATTGAAGCAAAAGATAAAGTAAAAGTACTATTAGCTCAAAGTTTATTTGGAAACCCTGATATATTACTTTTGGACGAGCCTACCAACGATTTAGACTTGAAAACAATAGACTGGTTGCAAGAATTTTTAATAAATTTTGAAAATACAGTAATTGTCGTATCACACGATAGATATTTCCTAAACAAAGTTTGTACACATATTGCAGATGTAGACTTTGGAAAAATAACTGTATATCCAGGAAATTATGACTTTTGGTATGAATCTAGTCAATTAGCATTAAAACAAGCCAAAGATGCAAATAAGAAGAAAGAAGAAAAAATAAAAGAATTGCAAGAATTCATTGCAAGATTTAGTGCTAATGCTTCAAAATCAAAGCAAGCGACATCAAGAAAAAAATCATTAGAGAAAATTGAATTAGAGGAAATTAAACCATCTAATAGAAAATATCCATATATAGACTTTAAACCAGATAGAGAACCAGGAAAAGAAATATTGAAAGTAGAGAATATCACAAAAACTGTAAATGGAGAAAAAATATTAGATAATATATCATTTACAGTTAAGAGTGATGATAAAATTGCATTTTTAGCAGACAATGAACTAGCTAAAACTATATTATTTCAAATAATTGCAGGAGAAGTAGAACCTGATTCAGGAACAATAACTTGGGGAACTACAATATCACATGCATATTTTCCAAAAGATAATAACTATTTGTTTGAGCAAGATGTGAGTATTACAGATTGGTTAAGACAATATTCAAAAGATCCAGACGAAACTTATGTTAGAGGGTTCCTTGGTAGAATGTTATTTTCTGGAGAAGAAGCACTAAAAAAAGTGAAAGTGCTATCAGGTGGAGAAAAAGTTAGATGTGTACTATCAAAACTAATGTTGTCAGGAGCAAATTTCTTAATATTTGATGAACCTACAAATCACTTAGATATGGAAAGCATAACATCAATAAACGAAGCAATGATTAAATTTAAAGGAAATATATTATTCACATCACATGACCATCAATTAACACAAACAGTGGCAAATAGAATAATAGATATAAAGAAGGACAAGATAATAGATAAAGAATGCACATACAATGAATATCTAGAAATAGAATAAAATATAAGGGCACAGATAAATCTGTGTCCTTATATTACGGTAAATACAATACTGAAATTCAGTAGAGTATTTTAAAAAAAAGCATGGTTTCGCGCATCTTTCTCTTCAGCAATTAATTGAACTAAGTTCAGGCAGTCTTTCTTTGAGGTCCATAAATCGTTGTAGCTCATTTTATCGAACTGGAAATATGTATCAAATACATACATTGATGTATTATGATGCTTGAGAGGTAAATCCTCAAGCCACATAAGGACATTCGCCAGTAAGAGAGTAACATCACGCTGAACAGAATCCAACTCTTTCCTCGACATTTGTGAAACGTCAAATGGTATCCCAAAGAAAAAGGTGCTATTAGGAATGAGTCCCAACTCCATATCGAGTTCGTCCAATTTTTCCTTTAGCTGTTTGCGAACTTCTAACCGCTCTTGCTCCGTTAAGTTTGCTGTTTCATAATTAAAGTTAATAGTCATAATACTTACCTCCTTGTGGTATTTTATATAGATATATTATACCATATTTACATAAAAAATGCAAAATTTACTAAGCTGTAATGCTAGAAATGAAACAATTCTATATTTGTTTTGTATTTTAATGAATAATGAAGAATTAATAATGAATAGTGAATAATTCCAAATGTGCTTCTCTACTAATTAAATATTATTCATTATTCATTATTCATTATTCACTATTCATTATTAAAAAATTATATATAAATATTGCAAACAGAACTAATGTTTGCTATAATATCTATAGTTATTAATAATTTATATTTTTAAGAAAGGAGAATTTATATTGGAAAACAATAAATTAGATACAATTTCAAATTTATTTGAAGGCAAAGAAATTAGAAGTATTTGGGATGCAGATAAAGGCGATTATTATTTTAGTGTTGTTGATGTAGTTAGCGCTTTAACTGATAGTAAAGAGCCAAGAAAATATTGGTCAGTATTAAAAAATAGATTAAAAAAAGAAGGAAGTGAACTGACTACAAAATGTAGTCAGTTGAAAATGATGGCTCCAGATAGAAAAATGAGAATGAGAGATGCTTTAGATACACAAGGAATATTAAGACTAATTGAGTCAATACCAAGTCCAAAAGCAGAACCTTTTAAGTTATGGCTTGCACAAATGGGAAAAGAAAGAGTTGATGAAGTATTTGATCCAGAAATTGCTATGAGTAGAGCCATTGATTATTACAGAAACAACCGGATATTCAGATAAATGGATTGAAGCAAGGTTAAAAGGAATTTTGGATAGAAAGAAATTAACAGATGTATGGAAAGCAAATGGAATAAAACAAAATTATGAATATGCAGTACTCACAAATGAGATATATCAAGAATGGTCTGGAATGAAGGCTAGTGAATATAAAGAGTATAAAAATATTAGAAAAGAATCATTAAGAGATAATATGACAGATGTTGAAGTAGCTTTAGCTGATTTAGGCGAAATTGCAACAAGAGAACTTGCAAAAGAACATAAACCTTATGGACTTAAAGCAAATAAAGAGATAGCTAAAAAAGGTGGACATGTAGCTAAAGTTGCAAGAGAAGATATGGAAAAAGAACTAGGAAAATCTGTTGTTAGTAAAGAAAATGCTTTAAGTTATCAATACATAAATCAAAAACAATTAAGTAAAGGTAGCAATAAAAAAGAAAAAGATAAGAATTAATAATGAATAATTCCAAATGTGCTTCTTTACTAATCAAAGATTATTCATTATTCAATATTCATTATTAATTGCAATGTGCATACATTGCACATTTGGTGGCATACTCTGGTTTTATATTTTTAAAAGCACAGTAATATCAATGTTTACAAGGCACAGAATGTAAAAATTAATGTAGTGTTAATGTAGTTTTAGAAAGTTTTTATTCTCCTATACCTTTTTCTTTTTGCTGTTTCTTTAATCTAATCCAATTATAACTTCCATATATATCATTTATTAATAATAATATAGGACCAACTAAAACTGATATTAGTTCTGTTTGACCATTTATAATAGGAATTAACCATAATAATATTATTACTAAATCATTTGCTATATAGCAAAATAATGATAATTCACTTCTTCTAGCTTCAAAATAACTAGCCAAAACACTTGTTACAACTGAAATGGTACTAATTACTAATAAATCTGTATTAAATGCTTTTAATAAGAAATAATATATCCAGAACAATACTAATTGAGAAAGCAATGCTATAGTTATTTCTTTTTTAGATAGTGAACTTATAATAACTGTGTCATCTTCTTTATCTTGATGTCTTAGCCAAGATATAATACCTATTATCATTATGGGAAATGTTAAAAATGCTGTAATAATCAATTCGCCATAATAATTTTGATTATATGATATTATTCCATAGAAAAATACACTTACAAAACCTACAAAATAAGATTCTACTTTTCCTTTTGACATTAATAATGCAGTAATAAGATAAAGTGATGTATATAAAGTATCAATTATAGTTCCATTAAAAATAATAGCTGATATTATTGATACTAACAGTCCACATATTAAAAATATTTTTTCAAATTTATTCCAGTCTTCAAAGTATTTCTTTACCATATAAAATATCTCCATATAATTTACTATGATTATACTATAACACAGAAAAAAATGAAATACTTAGCTTATATAAAGATATTAAAAATTAATTATTTTATTAATATTTTCTATAAATTCTATTCCCTCTATCTTATTAATCCCAAAGCATTTTTTTCCTAAGTCTTTGAGTGATGCTCCGCAATGATAAAGCTCTTTGTTATCTATAATAATAAACCTATCATGAAATCCATTTATGGAAATAAATTTTCTCATTTCAACAAATGCATCCATAATATGTATACTTACTTGAACAGCTATATCATTTTTTAACAAACCCGATAACATTGCTATACCTTGTTCTGTAAAGACATATGGCAAATATTTTTTTCCTCTATGCTTGCTATTATCACTTTTTGAACTGGTCACAAATTGTGACCAGTTATTTTCTTGCTCTGCATTTATATTAATTTCGTTTAAAGTCACAAATTGTGACCTTAAATTTATAAATTCTTCTTCTGTTAACTGAAAGCAAAATTTTTCTGGAAACCTATCAATATTTCTTTTTACTGCTTGATTTATTTTCTTAGTTTCATAATGATATAACATTGCTACATCACTATCTAGCATAACTTGTTTTCCTCTAATGCAATAAATTAAATTCTTAATATCAACTGTTTCATATTTTACTAAGTTTAAGTCTTTATTTAATGGCTCATTATTAGTGAGATTATTCATAAATAAATTCATTCCTTCCTTGTGTAAACTTTGATTAACAAAGCATTAATATCTATAGTTTTGATTTTACGGTATTTAAGCTAGAAACCAACATTTTCTTTAAAGATAAACATTTTAATAAAAACTTTTGCAATTTAATAATTTCACATGCGAAATTTAATGATTGTTCTAACAATGGATTTTCTTTCATAGAATAAAACCTTTCTTCGAAAGTTGGATAAAAAGATATATGTAATAATAAAAATTTGATGATTAAAAATTTGTATTTAATGAATAATGAAGAATTAATAATGAATAGTAAATAATTCCAAATGTGCTTCTATACTAATTAAATATTATTCATTATTCATTATTAATTATTAATTGCGACCTGTTAAGGTCGCACATTTGGAGGCTTTTGTCGACTAGACTAGCCTCTACAATATGCTTGAATAGTGAATTTTATAATATTTGTAATTTTATTTTGTCACATTTTTGTCACATATAATCTAATTTTATATAACATTGTGTAATTTTGTATAACACATTATAAAGTATTCAATCAAAATTCCATTTGACAAATTCTTAAAATCTGTGTATAATATAGATAGAAAATGAGAAACCATAGCAATATGGTTACCACTTATAAAAAGTAATAACAACACATTCCTTTCGGTCAAGAGCAGAATGTGTTGTTATTTTATTCCTTATTTATTATTGAATTTACATATTGTATGTATATAATAGTTAATAAGGCTACGTTTATAGTTGTAGAAGCCATTAAGGCTATTATTAAAAATAGTACAAAACTCATAAACACCACCTCACTTTCTGATAGTAAAACTATCTAGTAAAGTGGCAACACAAATCTACTTTTATCTCATTTCCTATGATTTATACTATACAATATTTTTCTTTCTTTTTCAAGCGAACATTACAATTTTTTTATACTTTGGAAATTTTTTTATTTAAACATTTTTCTATCATAACATCTAATATTTCTTTTACTACTATAGCACATATTTTTCCTGTTATTCCACCTATCGTTAATTCCAATGCTATTCCTATTATGCTAGTTATTATTTTAAAAAAAACTCGCCTATTTATACCTCCTTATATATCTATTTAAAAAAATCATCATTTTAACTTGTATTATATTTCCTAGACATTACCTCCCTATAACATCTTAAATAATTTTTTCATTATATTGTATTTCATTTTCTTGAAAGTAAATATAATAATTATTATTTTGAATAATGTTAATGTTTGTAGTATTATTAGAAATCAATTTATTAAGTATTATTCCACCTATAACATTACTTAATATACCCACTAGTAGCCCTCCTATTAGTAAATTTCTCCAATTTTCAAGAAAAAATTTTTTCCTATTAAATCCCTCATTTCTATATTTTTTATATTAAATTACATATTTTATTTTGACTTATTATAACATATTTTTGAAATTAGCCAAAATATATTTACATAATTTAGTAATTCTTTAAAATTAGATATTTTTAATTTTTTGCTGTTCTATTAATGCTCTATTGTAAATATAACATTTGTCTAAAAATATCCTATTAAATATATTTATTCTATTATATCACATATATTTTATGTTTTTGTATTTATGTAAATATAAAATTTATTTTGTTACATTTTTATACACAATGATTAATTTTTTTGTCACATTTTTGTCACATATAAATTGAATAATTAATTTTCTAACTTCTGAAAGTACTGAAAACACTGAATTTTTACTTTTAATCAAAAAGTATTAAAAAATCATAAAAGCATTGATATATCAACGTTTTTACGATTTTTCTTTGGAGGCGCCTGTCGGAGTCGGACCGACCATCAGAGTTTTGCAGACTCGTGCCTTACCGCTTGGCTAAGGCGCCATAAAATATTAAATTAATTACTCACGAATAAGTTTACTTACCAGCGACTCGCTACGCTCGCTGCATACTGACGCTGTAACTCACTACGTTCGAACAGCCTCAGCAGCTTGGCTAAGGCGCCATAAATATATAGCGTGTGCCTTTTTGGAGCAGGTAACGGGAATCGGACCCGTAACTTAACCTTGGCAAGGTTATGTTTTACCACTAAACTATACCTGCAAAATAGAAAACTTAATATTCAGTATGTGATTTGCAACTCATTTATTAAAGTATGATGTTTATATAAAATTGTTGCTTAAATATAATAACAGAGATATACAAAAAAGTCAATAGATATTAAGAAAAGTTTATCAATTTGTGATGGACTCTGGATATTATATAGTATGCAATAAAATTGAATAGATTACAATATTATAAAATATAAAATATCTTGTAAGCGTAAATTAAATTAAATTTGTCTCGATAAATTACATAAACTGTTGCAAAATGTTATAAAATGTAGTATAATCTTAAAAGAGAATATAACTTTGTAGAATTATTATATACTTATTAAAATTGGAAAGATTAGGAAAATAGAGAAAAGAAAACAAATGTTAAAATTAAGAACTAAAAATGTTATACAAATGTAATATTAGCTCGAATATAGTTCTTTTTTCTTTTATCCGTAAGTAAAAATCAAGGATATAATATAATTCGACAAAATACTACCATTGACTTTATATAAAAAAAGTTTAAAATATATTTGTATAGTATATATATTAATTGAGAGAAAAAAGTTTTTATTATTATAAATATTCTAGGAAGGAATGAAATTTATTATGAAAAATCTATTACTAAAAATTGGAGTTGTGTTAATAATAGCACTAGTAATTTCCACAGGTTGTACACAAGCGGCAACGAGTTATACAAAATTTGGTATAAATTCGCAAAGAACAGATAGAACAGGCACTTACGTATATGCTTTTCAAAGTTCATCGCAAGCTTCAAACAGCTTAAAATACATATGGAATATACAACCATATAACCAGCAGACACCGATAACTACTGATGATGTATTTTATTGCTTAGCACAAGGATATGGAGATTTCGGTGATGGTAGTGGCAATTTATTTACATCTGATGCACATGCTGGTAGTTCAACAAGTGAAATAAAGGGAATTTCAAGAAGTACATATGCAGAGCCTTTTAACTTAAAATATACAAATAACAGTGGAATATTAACAGAATTAAACGCATTAAGAACAAAATATGCTGGAAAAAACGTGCTAGCATTTGATGAAAATGATGATACAAAAACAATAAATAAATTAGTATGGATATTAGATAATATGTACATACCTGGTGAACAAAATAAACAAGATTTCCTAAGTAAGATTCCTTGTACTGATTATGGAACTATACAAATGACTGGAACAATACAAGAATCAATAGAAGAACTAGAAGCAGAAGGTACTAATGCAGAAATAACCGATTTTGACATAGAAATTGCTCAACAATTAGCTATTTGGAATTTAACAAATCATTCATTATTTGAAAATTCTATTGGAGGATCAACTGGAATTCCAGCAATATATATATCAAAAGATAATGGTGTTTTAACGACATATTCAACACTATTTCCAGAAAAACTTGGAGACACAGATCAAGCAGCAGGAAGGATAAGAGAATACTATGTAAACATGGTATACAAATATTTTGTTGATAATGCACAAAGTAAAACTAACTATGATATTGCACACGGAAATCCTAATAGAGTCATTACAGTATATGCAAATCAAGAGGCTCAACCAATTGTAACAGTAACAGAAGAAAAACAGCTAGAGGGAGAATATAACGTAATTGTAAAGAAAGTAGATAAAAGCGGAAAGACATTATCAGGAGCAGAATTTGCAGTAAATGGCAAGACATATACAACAGGAGAGGATGGAACAGTAAATGTTACACCAGATGGTGTAAAAATAACTGAAGGAAATAGTACTTCACAAGATTCATACACAATAGTAGAAACAGGAGCTCCAGCAGGATATATAAAATATGATAAAACAATACAATTAACAGTAACAAAAAAAGAATCTAGTGACAATCTAAAATATGAAATAGATAGGGCAGAATTAGATGGAGTAAGTAGTTCATCAGGTAAAGTAAAAATAGATAAAACAACAAACACAATAACTATAACTGTGCAAGACGAACAAATAACAGGCGGATATAAACTAGTATTAAAAAAACAAAATACTAAAGGAGAGGGATTAGCAGGTGCTGTATTTACAGTAGGCGGAAGAGATTATACAACAGGATCAGATGGAAAAGTAATAGTACAAGATTATGTACAGATAACAAAAGATAATGTAAGTTCAAATGATACATATCAAATAACAGAAAAAACTGCCCCAGAAGGGTATAAAAAGCTTTCAGGAATGGCTGAATTAGTAGTAAGTAAAAAGGAATCAGCAGACCATTTAAGTTACGAAGTGGATAATGTATACTTACAAAATAGTGATACTTCATTTGGAAGAGTAGAAATAGATAGAGAAACAAATACAATAACCATAACTGTAGAAAATGAAGAAATGACAGGTGAATATAAACTAGTATTAAAGAAAGTAAATTCAAGTGGAACAGGATTACCAGGAGCGGTATTTACAGTAGATGGAACAGACTTTACAACGGGAACAGATGGAAAAGTAACAGTAAAAGAAAATGTAAAAATTACCAAAAATAATGTAAATATGAGTGACATATATGAAATAACAGAAAAAACGGCACCAACAGGATATAAGAAAATTGATGGAACAATTACAGCAATAGTAAGTAAAAAAGAATCAGATGATCACTTAAAATATGAATTAGATGATGTAACATTAAACAAAACAAATACTTCAGCAGGAACAGTAGAAATAGATAGAGCAACAAACACAATAACGGTAACTGTTCAAAACGAAGAATTAATAGGTGGGTATAGACTATTATTAAAGAAAGTAAATTCAAATGGAATTGGATTACCAGGAGCAGTATTTACAGTAGATGGAACAGACTATACAACTAGAACAGACGGAACTGTTATAATAAGAGATAATGTACAAATAAATGAAGATAATGTGGATATTGCTGATATATATGAAATAACAGAAAAATCAGCACCAACAGGATATAATAAGGTTGAAGGAACTATTAAAGTAACTGTAAACAAAAAAGAGTCAGATGATAATTTAAATTATGAATTAGATGATGTAACTTTAGAAAAGATAAATACTTCAGTAGGAGAAGTAAATATAGATAGAGCAACAAATACAATAACTATAACAATAGAAAATGAAAGAATAATAGAAGAAAGCATTGATTTAGCTCTAAGAAAATTCATAAGCAAAGTTGTGGATTCAAAAGGAGTAACAGTATATACAGCAGACGAATTATCAGAAAGAATACCAGACCCAGATACTACAAATTTACGAAACGGAACAAAAACGACAGCAGAATATAATCATGATAAGGAACCAGTAAAAGTAAGTGTTGGTGATAAAGTAACATATACTTTAAGAATATATAATGAAGGAAATGTAAATGCATATATAACAGAGGTAACAGATTACTTATCAAAATATCTAGACTATGTTGAAAGTGAAGAATGGTATAGAGAATATGGTCAACAAGGAGTAGATAGATTTGAAAGTAAAGCAAGATCAACAAAATTAACAAAAATAACAGGTGCAAGTGATAATTTAACAGACTTAATTGGCGAAGTTATAGGAGGGGGTATTTTAATACCAGCTTATGATGAGATAAATGATAAATTAAGTTATATAGATATACAAATAACATGTAAAGTATTAGAACCAGAAGTAGAAACTGGAATTATAGAAGACTATAAAATTACAAATATAGCAGAAATAACAGGAATGAAAGACAAAAATGGAACACAAATATTAGAAGAGGGTATAGATAGAGATTCAAAACCAAATAATGTAACTCAAAACTTACCAGAAACAGAACAAGGATGGCAAGAGTATCGAGATGACAAAATTGGAGTAGAGGACTACATACCAGGAAATCAAGATGATGATGACTTTGAAAAATTAATAATAGTATTTCCAAAATATGATTTAGCGTTAAGAAAATTCATAGTGCAAGTAGGAGATAAAAGAATATTAGACGAAAACGGAAAGTATGCAAGAGAACCAGTAGTAGATACGACTTCATTAAAGCAAGGAATTGCAGAACAGGGATATGGAACAGCAACATATAAACATCCAAAGAAAGCAGTATCTGTAACAAGAGGAGATTTAGTAACGTACATAATAAGAGTATACAACGAAGGAAATATGGATGCGTATGTAAGCAAAATAACAGATTATTTACCAGAATATTTAGAATTTATTGAAGATGATGAATTAAATCAAAGATTTGATTGGGAATATGATGAAAATACAAGAGAAATATCTACATCTATAACAGCAAAGTCAAGTACTGATACATATGGAGTATATAGAACAAGAGAAAATGGAAAATTATTATCAGCATATGATGGAGGAGATACATTAAATTACATCGATGTAGCAATTAGATGTAAAGTATCAGAAAAAGCGAAGATAGATGAGATTCAAACAAATATAGCAGAAATAACAGAATTTACAGACACCAAAGGAGATTCTTCAGTTGAAGATTTGGATTCAAAACCAGATGAGAACTTAGATATTCCATCAAAGGATGAGTTACCACATTATAAAGAGGAATTAGAAGATAATCCTTATGTACCAGGACAAGAAGATGATGATGATTATGATAAAGTTAAAGTAATAGGTACTTTCGATTTAGCATTAAGAAAATTCATCACAGAAGTACATTCAGCAGATATGCGTACAAAAATAAATGATAGATATCCAGAATTAAGCATAGATGATAATGGAAAAATTAAATATACACATAAGAAAGATCCAGTAACAGTATGTACAGGCGATACAGTAATTTATACAATAAGAATATACAACGAAGGAGAAATAGATGGATATGCAAATGAAATAACAGATGATGTACCATATGGATTAGAATTTATAGTAGATAGTGAATTGAATAAAGAATATAGATGGGTAATGTTAGACGAAAATCATAACGAAACAACAGACGTAAATAAAGCAAAATACTTAGTAACAGATTACTTATCAGAAGAGCAAGAAAAAGAAACTGGAAGAGATAATTTAATAAAAGCATTTGATAAGAACGATGAACTAAGCGATAAAAATCCAGCTTATAGAGATGTTCAAATAGCATTTAAAGTAAACTATAAAGTAACACAAGTAGGAGAAGAAAGCAGAATACTAGTAAATGTAGCACAAATATCAGAAGATAGTAATACAGATATAGACTCAGTTCCAAATAGAGATGAAGAATATGATGACAAAAATCATGAAGATGATATAGACTATGAAGATGTAAAAGTACAATATTTCGACTTATCACTATTAAAATGGGTAACAAGAGCAATAGTAACAGAAAATGGAGAGACAACAATAACAGAATCAGGTCATACAGGATATGAAAATCCAGAACCAGATTTAAAAGTAGAAATAAAGTCTAAGGATGTAAAAAAAGTAACTGTAAAATTTGCATATACAATAAAGATTACAAACGAAGGTGAAATATCAGGTTATGCAAAAGAAATAACTGATTATATACCAGCAGGACTAGAATTTAGACAAGAAGATAATCCAGAATGGTATATAAGAGCAGATGGAACAGTTGCTACAGCGCAATTAGAAGATACATTATTGCTACCTGGAGAAAGTGCAGAAGTTCAAATAATATTAACATGGATAAATGGAGAAGAAAATTTAGGCAGAAAAGTAAATGTTGCAGAAATAAGCAAAGATTCAAACTTTAGCAATACACCAGATATTGATTCAACTCCAGACAACAAAGTAACAGGAGAAGACGATATAGATGATGCACCAGTTTTACTAGTAATAAAAACAGGAATAAATACAGGAATAAAATATATTATCTTAACAACAATTGTAATAGCAATATTAGTAACAGGAGTAGCAGGAATTAAGAAATTCGTACTAGAATATTAAAAAAGTAACCGCCATTAAATGGCGGTTATTTTTTATCCAATAGGAAATTTATACCTAAATAAAAATAATTTTTTATCCTTTTAAATTATATAAATCATTATCTAATAGATTTCTAATTCTACCAGGAGTCTTTGGGTCAGTTGCTTTCAAAGATTCCTCTATAAACTCTGGATGTTCAAGAAGGAAATTTCTCATAGAAGTATAAGGATCTTCTATAAATTTTTCAACTAATTCCAAAGAAGCGGAATTTATAATTCCTAAATCAAAAGCTTTTTTAAAAGTATTAATATCAATACAAGTTAATGATATAGGTTTAATATTTTCACTTGTAAGAAGTTCATTTCCACCTTGCTTACGATCAACAATAAAACATGTAGCAACCATTTCTCCACCTAAATCGCGTATAGCTGGAATCCAGAAACGAGAAAAACTTGAAGCTGAAGTAACTAAGTCAGTAACATGTAATACTTTTTTATTAGATAAATCACTAATTTTTTTAGTAGTCGAAAAATCATGATTACTTACAAGAGTTTCATGATCTTTAAAAATTGTTATGTGTGGTTTTTTCAATAAATAAGCAATTACATTAGAAAAAAACCAATCTCTTCTTTCTCCACCAGATATGTAATCAATTTCATCAATATTAACATTTGATTTTATAGCTTCAATCATAATATTAATAACATCATTGAATATATTATTTGATAGATATTGAGTAAAGACCCTATCAAAAACTAATGTAGGTAAGTTCATTCTATCAGAAAGTAAACTATCTATATAAGATAATAAATCAGAAGCAGACTCTTTGCTTCCATATACATATTGAGTATTTACAAAGTATGGAGAAATCATTCCAGAAGTAAGGAAAAAAGGCTTATTCTCAGGACATACTTCTATCGCATTTGTTTCAAATAAATATGATACTAAATCACTCATAAAATTCCCTCCAAATTAAATTTTAATCATTATAGCATTAATTTTTAGATAAATCAAATAAAAAATTATAATTTGTATATAAATGTAGAAAAATATTAGAAAACTATAAAAAATTTATTTTAAGAAAGAAAAGTATATAAATATTGTGAAATCAAAGTCAATAAATGATAATTAGACACTATTTGAAGAATTATTTTTAAAAAAATAATAATTTGTGCATTTCTATTGAATTAACATGAAAAAAATGATATTATATTACGGAAAAACAAAATAGGAGGTATTTTATATGACACTATTATTAAAAAATGGTACAGTTTTAGACTATGCAAGTAAGTTAAATGATAAAATGGATATTTTAATTGAAAATGGAAAAATTGTAAAATTAGGAAAGGAATTAAAAGATAATGCAGAAAAAGTTATAGACTGTACAGGGTTATATATTATGCCAGGAATGATAGATATGCATTGTCACTTACGTGAACCAGGATTTGAACATAAAGAAACAATAGAAACTGGAGCAAAAAGTGCAGTAAAAGGTGGATTTACAACAA
Source organism: uncultured Clostridia bacterium (assembly GCA_947626025.1). Taxonomy (GTDB): domain Bacteria; phylum Bacillota; class Clostridia; order TANB77; family CAG-508; genus CAKPSH01. Next base: position 14,948 of record CANQQQ010000002.1, on the reverse strand, counting down.
TATGTCCAATGCCTAATACAAATCCGGTACCAGACAATCCAGAAACAATAAAGTATATATTAGATAAAGCAAAATCAGTAAATCTTTGTAATATATTACCATATTCAAGTATCACAAAAGGTGAAAAAGGAGAGGAATTAGTCAACTTTAAAGAAATGTTAGATGCAGGATGCGTAGCATTCTCAGATGACGGATGCCCAGTATCAAATGCAAAAACAATAAGAGAAGCAATGTTAGAAATAAATAAATTAGGAAGCTTTACTTCAGAACATTGTGAAGAAAAATCAGTATCAGCTGGAGCCATAAATGCAGGAAAAGTTGCAGATCAGTTAGGAGTAATAGGAGTTTTACCAGAAGCAGAAGAAATAATGGCTGCAAGAGATATTGTAATAGCAGAAACCAATAAAATTCATGCACATATATGTCATATAAGCACAGAAACATCTGTAAACATGATAAGAGATGCAAAGAAAAGAGGAGTAAATGTTTCATGTGAAACATGCCCACATTATTATAGCTTTACAGTTGAAGAGGTTCTAAAATCAGGCGTTAATGCAAAAATGAATCCACCATTAAGAGAAGAAAAAGATAAACTTGCAATAATAAAAGGATTGAAAGATGGAACAATAGATGCAATAATTACAGACCATGCACCACATGCAGAAGAAGAAAAAGCAAAAGGATTAGCAAGTGCACCAAACGGAATAATTGGATTTGAAACAGCACTTCCTGCAACAATCACAAACGTTGTTGCACCAGGATACATAGACTATATGGACATGGTAAGATTAATGTCATATAGACCAGCAGAACTTTTAGGATTAAAAGATAAAGGTCAAATAAAAGAAGGATTTACAGCAGATTTAACAGTGTTTGATCCAAATAAAGAATATACTTATACAAAAGAAATGATAGTATCAAAATCAAAGAATAGTCCTTGGATAGGAAAAAAATTAAAAGGAGAAGTTGAATATACAATCGTTTCTGGAAATGTAGTATATGAAAACAAATAAATAGGAAGGAAATGAAAAATGAAAAATGCAATAGATGAGTTAATAAATAAAGTAAAGAAAATGGATAATCCTACTGTAATAGGGTTAGACCCTAGATATGATATGTTACCAGAATGCATAAGAAAGAAATATCCTCAAACATTAGATGGAGCATGTAAAGGAATTTTAGAATTTAACAAAGCATTAATAGACGCAACAAATGACATTATTCCAGCAGTAAAGCCACAGATCGCATTTTATGAAATGTTTGGAATAGAAGGAATGAAAGCATTCGATGAAACGTGTAAATATGCTAAATCAAAAGGAATGATAGTAATTGCAGATATGAAAAGAGGAGATATAGGAACTACAGCCCAAGCATATTCAAATGCTGCAATAGGAAGAACAACAATAGGAGATATAAACCATAGTATTTTTGACGTTGAATTTGTCACAGTAAATCCATACTTAGGAACAGATGGAATAAAACCTTTTGTAGATGATTGTGCGAAATATGGAAAAGGAATCTTTGTATTAGTAAAAACATCTAACAAATCTTCAGGAGAATTACAAGATTTGAAGATGGAAGATGGAGAAGAATTATATAAAAAAGTAGCAAAATTAGTTAATGAATGGGGCAAGGACTTAGTGGGAGAATACGGATATAGTAGTATTTCTGCAGTAGTAGGAGCAACATATCCAAAACAACTTCAGGAATTAAGAAAAATAATGCCACACTCATATTTCTTAATACCAGGATATGGGGCACAAGGGGGAAAAGCAGAAGACATAGCATTGGGATTTGATAAAAACGGATTAGGAGGAATAATAAATGCATCAAGAAGCCTAATGTGTGCTTATAAATCAGAAACATGGAAAGATAAGTACAAAGAAGAGCAATATGCTGAAGCAACAAGAGCAGAAGCAATTAGAATGAGAGATGAATTAAATTCAGCTATAAAAAATATAGCAAAATAAATATAAGGAGGAAAGACAATGCCATTCAACGTAAAATGTAAATTAGTAAAAAAAGAATTTCTAAAAGATGACATTTGTAAGATGACAATATTAGCACCAGAGATTGCAAAATCAGCAAAACCAGGACAATTCTTAGAAATAAGAGTAGTTGACAACATAGAGCCTTTATTAAGAAGACCAATAAGTATCTATAATGTAGATAAAGACAAAGATGAAGTAGAATTTATTTTCCAAATAAAAGGAAATGGCACAGAATTATTATCAAAAAGAAGAGAAGGGGAACTATTAGATATAATGGGGCCTTTAGGATATGGAACATTCAAGTTTGATGGTTATAAAAATATAGCGATAATAGGAGGAGGAATAGGAATATTCCCATTGTATGAACTATCAAAAAGAGCAAAAAATGCAGGAGTTAATTCTAGTATATATATAGGATTTAGAAATAAAGATCTTGTTATGCTAGAAGACGAATTTAAAAAAGTATGTGATGAACTAATACTTACTACAGATGATGGATCTTATGCAAAAAAAGGATTTGCAATAAACTTCTTAAAAGAAGACGCAAAGCAGAATAAACCAGACTGCATATATGCATGTGGACCTCTTCCAATGTTAAAAGCAGTTCAAGCTTTTGCAAAAGAAGAAAATATACCATGTCAAATATCATTAGAAGAAAGAATGGCATGTGGAATTGGTGTATGCCTAGGCTGTGCAGTAAAATATGTAGGAAATGATAACGTAAACTATAAACACGTATGTAAAAATGGGCCAGTATTCAACGCCACAGAAGTTGAAATATAATAGAATAAAGATACTGATTTATACACATTTATCAAAGACGTATTTAATTGTAAAATATGGAAGGAGATAGAAATGAATTTAGAAGTAAATTTAGCAGGAATGAAAATGAAAAATCCAATTACAGTAGCATCAGGTACATTTGGATATGGAAGAGAATTTGCAGAATATATAGATTTAAATAAATTAGGAGGAATAGTTACAAAAGGTACTTCATTAAAATTAAAAGACGGAAATAAACCACCAAGAGTATGTGAAACAGCTAGTGGAATGCTAAATGCAATAGGACTTCAAAATCCTGGAGTAGAATACTTTATGAATTATGATTTACCATGGCTTAGAAAATTCGATACAAATATAATAGTAAATGCCTGCGGTAATTCAATAGATGAATATGTAGAACTTTCAAAAATATTAAATACATTAGACATTGATGCAGTAGAATTAAATCTATCATGTCCAAATGTAAAAGCAGGATGTATGGCATTTGGAACCTCATATGAAGGTGTAAAAGAGGTTACAACACAAGTAAGAAAAGCATTAACTAGTAAACCATTAATTGTAAAACTTACTCCAAATGTAACAGACATAACTCAGCCTGCAAAAGGAGCAGAAGATGCAGGAGCAGATGGAGTATCATTAATTAATACATTATTAGCGATGAAAATAGATATAGACAAGCAAAGACCTGTATTAGCGAATAACACAGGTGGACTATCAGGACCAGCCATTAAGCCAGTAGCAGTAAGAATGGTATATCAAGTAGCACAAGCAGTTAAAATTCCTATATTAGGACTAGGAGGAATTGTAACTGGAGATGATGTAATAGAATTCATGTTGGCAGGAGCAACAGCAGTATCAATAGGAACAGGAAACTTCATTGCACCAGATACTTCAATAAAAGCAATTGAAGGAGTAGAAAAATACATGAAGAAGCACAACATTGAAAATTTATCAGATATAATTGGAAAAGTCCAAATGAACTAAAATATATAAAACAAATAAGAAAAATCGAATATTTTTGTTTAATTTGTTACTGAGAACTTGAAATTACAAGTGAAATGAGTAAATTTAAAAGGCGATAATATTTTGGGATTGGTATGATAGAAAAGTCATACTTTCCATTATGTAAAAAGAGGGCAGACCGTAAGGCCTGTCCCCTTCAGCATCAACACAACTACTTGTTCTCGATATTTTCGCAGTGCTGATTCCCAACTGTACAAGATGTCTTGCAAGCTGATTGGCAGGAAGTTTGGCATTCGCCACATCCGCCCTTTTTCATTGATTCCTTGTAATCACGCGATGACAATGTTTTAATGTGTTTCATAATGTTTCTCCTTTCTTTAAAAAGAAGCGTGTGTTGGATGAAATCAAGCTCCAACAATTAATAGTAACTAACGGCAATATTATAACATAAAATCAACAAAATGTAAACATAAGTATATTATTTATACTAATATTAGACTTAAAGATAAAAAATACTAATAATGTAAAAAATCATAAAGACGCCCCATAGCTACAGCTATGGGGCAAATTACAGAGTATAAGTTAAGTATTTGGTGCTATGCACTTTTTCTGATCTTTCTGCTCTTCCTTCAATTCGTTAAGCAGTTGTTTTGTCCAGTTCCTTTTGTCATTTCTAATATGTCTATGTTTCCTGTGGTTTTTCCGTGGCATAACTTACTTATCCTCCTTTCATTTGATAATAAAATTATATCATAATCTAAGAGGAAAAGCAAGGAAATAGGCATGTTATGTATAATAAAAATAATGTTATCGAGAAATTTTATTGATAATTGCTTATAAATGTGATAAATTATATTACAGAAAACGTATGGAGGTAAAATTATGAATAAAGAATTTATAGTAAAACAATGCTCAAAATGTGGAGCAGTAGTAAAAGTAGTAAATAATTGTAAATGTGATGAAAATGGGATTTCATGTTGTGGTGAGCAAATGAAAACATTAATACCAAATTCAGTAGATGCAGCAATAGAGAAACATGTCCCTACATATGAGGTAAAAGAAGGAAAAATATTTGTAAAAGTAAATCATGTAATGGAAGAAGAACATTATATAGAATGGATAACTATAGTAAGTGGGAACAAGGAAATAACAACATATTTAGAACCAGGAAAAGAAGCTATAGCTCATTGCAAATATGTTCCAGGAGCAACAATATATGCTTATTGCAATAAACACGGATTATGGAAAATAGATGTTGAATAGTAGAGGTAAATGTAAAATTATTACAGTTTAAATTATCAAAGAAAAATAAATTAGAAAAAAAATTAAGCAGTTAGGCTTACAAATAACATTTATAGAAGTAAAAGGAAAATAAGGAGAATATAATGTATCAAAAAAATATAAAATTATTTTTAGTAGATGGTGAAATCGATGGAAGGATAAAATGTGAACTTAGCAATTCTAACATATTGGCATATAAGATTCCAAAAACAAAAGTAAAAAACTGCAAGGATAGAGAAGACATAGCGTATGCAGGAGTATATATATTATTTGGAGAGAAAGATGGGGAGCTATATGCATATATTGGAGAGTCAGAAAATGTATATAAAAGATTAATACAGCATTTATCTGATAAAGACTTTTGGAATGAGAGTTTAATTTTTATAAGAAATGACAATAGTTTCAACAAGGGGAATATAAGATACTTAGAAAATTATTTATTTAAAAAAGCTAAAGGAGCAAAAAGGTTTAGAATTGAAAATAGAAAAAATACGACAGAATCACCATTAACAGAACTAGAAATCTCCGAAATGCAGGAAGTAATAGAGATTATCGAAATGATAACTACTGCACTAGGGTACAAAATATTTAGTAAAATAGTAACAAAAAAAGAAGTACAATTAGATGAAATGTATTACATAAATTCTATAGGACTAAAAGCAGTAGGGGCACTAACGAGTGATGGCTTTATTGTATTTAAAGGCTCACAGAGCAACAGTAAATTTAGAGATGCGAGTTCACAATCCTTGAGAAATAGATGGAATGACCTAAGAAGTGAGAAAATAATAAATAAAAACAATATTTTTGCAAAAGACACATTATTTTTATCTCCTTCAACGGCAGCTGCTATGGTATTAGGTAGGAATGCTAATGGGTTAACAGAATGGAAAAATAAAGATGGAAAAACTTTAAAATCAATGATGAATGGTTAATATTGATAATATATAGATAGAATATATAAAAAATTTATCTATGTGAAATATAAAATCTCATAACCAGAAGGTTAAGTTAGCTGTTGAGCAGAGCGATTACAGATAACTTATGCCGTGTACGTAAGTTCGAGTGTTACCATCGAAATCATTTTTATATCGCTACAGCAAACTAAGTTGTAGCGATTTTTTGATAGTATTTTTCTATCATATAATAAAATTCTAAGTAGATTTCATTCATTAGGAATAAATACTAAGCATAGGAAAAAATGAAGCATATGAATTTAAGAAAAGCTATAGATGTGATGCTAAAAAAATCCAACTTGTAGATGGAGAAGTGAAAAAATTAGAGGTAGAAAATATTTTGTTTTAGTTGAAGCATGTGCATAGCTAAATCAAGTGTATTTTCAAAAAGAAAAATCTTTGATAGGTGCTGATGTGGATTTCTTTGAAAATAGAATTAAGCAATATGAAGAATTATTGAAAATAGAGCATAAGGAGAACTGGTGGAATGAAGACATGGATATAAAACAATTGTGTAAGTATTTTAAGAAAAAAGATATTACTATTAGAAAAGCAATTAAGAAAATGTGTGATAGTGGTTTAGAAAAATATAAATTCTTACTTAATAAAAAAGTTGTAATTTCAAAAGAAGGGGTAGAATGGATTTGCAAGAATGTATTTAAGCAAAAGTATTTGGAGTTATTAGAAAAATATAAAATGGAGTTAACAGAGTTATATATTGAAGCAGGTTATCCTTATGATAATTTTTTTCATAAAAATTAAATGTAAAAATTTTGAAGCATAAGTTGAGAAAAATGTCATTTTATGATATAAATTATACTAGAGTATTTATAAGTAAAAGGAATAATAATATGGAAAATAAAAATATTAGATTTATAGATTTATTTGCTGGTATAGGAGGTTTTAGAATTGCTTTTGAACGAGAAGGCTATAAATGCGTATTTAGTTCAGAAATAGATGAACATGCATGCAATATGTATAAAGAAAATTTTGGAGATGATCCATATTGTGATATAACAAAAGTAGATGTTAATACTATACCAGAGTTTGATGTTTTATGTGCAGGATTTCCATGTCAAGCATTTTCAATAAGTGGTAAACAAAAAGGATTTTATGATGATACAAGAGGAACTTTATTTTTTGATATATGTAGAATACTAGAAAATAAAAATCCAAAAGTTTTTGTATTAGAAAATGTTCAAAATTTAGAGAAACATGATAAAGGAAATACTTTAAGAGTAATGATATCAGCATTACAAAGTTTAGGATATACTGTACAATATAAGGTACTTAATGCAAAGGATTTTAATGTACCTCAAAATAGAGAAAGAATTATAATTGTCGGAAACAAAATAGGGAAATTTTTTGATTTTAATAAAATTGAAAAAATAACAATAGAATCAATGAGAGACTTTTTAGATAAGTCAGGAGAATTTGAATATCTTAATCCAAATGAATATACTATAATAAAACAAGCTAAAAGGCAAGAAAAGTCAGGACTAATTTTTGCTGGATATAGGAATAAAAAAATGCGAACAGTTGGAGTGAGGCCAGGTACAGAAAATTTATCAAGAGTACATAAACAGCCTAATAGAATATATTCAATAGAAGGAATTCATCCTACAATAGCATCTCAAGAAACATGTGGAAGATATTGGATATATGATGGAACTAATGTTAGAAAATTGACATTAAATGAATGTTATAGGTTTATGGGATTTCCAGAAAATTTTAAAAAAATCGGATCTAAAGCTAAACTTTATGAAAGAATAGGAAATAGTGTATGTGTAAATATGATACAAGAAATAGCTAGACAAATAAAAAAACAGTTATTTGATGAAGGAGATGTTATAATGAATAATCCAACTCAGTTTTTAGAAAAAATATATTTGGAATCAGAAAACATAAAAAATATAAGTGAATTAGATTTAAATAATGAGCAAATTAAATGGGTAAAAAATATTACTGATGCAGAAGAAACTTCAAAAGGAGTTTTTACGGCATTGTTTTCTAGTATAACATATAAGTGCTTACATCCAGAACAAGATGTAAGATATCATAAAATTAGTTTAGAAAATGGATATAGTGGAAGAAGTTTCGATACCAAATATGTAACTCCATTTTTGAAATCCAAACAGTTTTATGGTGCAATGAAGGAATCTGGTTGGTTAACAAGAAGTATAGAACAACCATATCCATTTACATTAGACTTTCCTGGTAAAATAAATAATAAACAAGTAAAAGACGCATTCTTAAAAATCCTAAATGATATTGAAGAAAATAATTCAAATCCAAATACATATCTTAAAGCTATAATAAAATTATGTTTATTAAACAAACAACAGAAAGCAGTAGCAATAATCAATCCAATAAAAAGAGAAGGAACATTAAATATCATTGATATATTAGAATATCTTAAAAAACATTTTTATTATAAATATTCATCTAGAGGGGCATCAATACTACCAGTTATTGCAATATATAGTATATATGAGTGTATAATTAATGAGTTAAAACGATTTGAAGGAAAAGAACTAGAACCATTAAATTCACATACATCTTGCGATAGAAGTAGTGGAGCAACAGGAGATATAGTAGTAAGAGATATAAAAAGCAAAGAGCTATATGAAATTGTCGAGGTTAAATTTGATATAAAACCAGACTCAATAATGGTGATGGATGCATATAAAAAGATTAAAGATACTAATATTCAAAGATATTATATATTAAGTACAGTACATTGCGATGAAGAGGAAAGAATAAAAATAGATAATTTAATTGAACATATTAGAACTGAACATGGATGTCAGATTATAGTTAATGGTGTATTTGATACATTAAAATATTATTTAAGATTAATTAATAGTACAGATACTTTTATAAACAATTATGTAAGGAATTTATCACAAGATACGGAAATTAATTTTGAACATAAGATAGCATGGAATAGGATAATCTCTGAATCAAAATATAGTACAGAAATAGAAGAAGATAATATTTTAATGGTTGCAGAAGATAACGAAGAATATAAGTATTAATAAAATGAAAATGGAGAAATGAAATTATGGAAAAGATAATATCAAATAAAATTCAATGCAAACACTGCAGACAAATTATTGAATCAAAAGGTATTCATGAATTTGTAACATGTAAATGTGAGACTTGCAGTGTAGATGGTGGACATTATCATTTAAGTCGTTCTTATAAAAATAGTCCAGAAGAAGATTTTATTGAATTAAGTGAAGTAGAAGAAGACAATCAATAAAAAAATAATTAACAAAAGAAAAGCAAGATAATAGTAATATATATTACAGAATTATTTTGCTTTTTTGATAACAAATTAAAGAAATATTTTTGGATGATTTATAAAATATACGAGGAGTTATAATGGTTGTATTAAATATTTATGGAAAAATAAAACCTATTTGTATATCAAAAAAATTAGGATTATATATAGCCAATCTTCCTAACGAAAGAAATAATAATTGGAATGATGCGTTATACAAAGAGGTGGTGTTAGCAAAAAAAACAATTGATCAGAATTCAAAAAGATATAATTTAAAATCACCATTCGATGTGAAAAAATTCTATTCAAGTGTATGTTTTTCAACAGAAATGGAAAATATGAGTAATTGCAAAATGATACATAAAATCGTTGACAATATGATTTGTATATATTTAGATTATAATTATAATGACATGCCATTAGGAGGCTGGGAAACAAATTGTTTTGATGGTAGATTATGCGAAAATGATTACGCAGAAAAAATAATAAATTTTATATGTAATATAAGTGAAAGCGGAAATATACCACATTGTATATATTCTTCTAATAATCATTTTAATAATCCATATGGATTTTTACATTACACTTGTAATATAAAAAAATATATTAGTTCACTAAAATTATGGGGGAAAAAAATTGATAATTTTCTCGTTAGTAAAAATGATTATTTACAGTTAGATTATCTAATAAATTCCTTTTTCAAAGATAATGATTATAATGAATATCACTTTTTAAAATTATATTCATTATGCCAGTTGTTTTTGGAAAAGGAAAAAGAATATGAATTAGATAAAAAGTTAATTACTTTTTTAGATGATGAATATCCTGAAGATTTAAAAAATATTATACCTAAAAAATTACGAAAAATGAGAAATAAAATAGCACATGGAGATTTTATATCATTTGAAAAATTGATTGAAGAGTTTGCTAGTGAAATAATGGATGGTAATTTCTCATTTGATTATTCAGAATATAGTAGAAAAAACTGGGTTATATTACATATTTGCTGTGAACTAGAAATGGTAGTAAAAAAAATGATTAACATGCTATTTTCGGATAGGAACAAATTAGAGAATATAAAGAATAATATTACTTAGTAAAATAAAAAGACATAATTGTAAATATAAAAGGAGAATTAAATGGAAAAGGTTGAGCAAAAAATTATTAAATTATTTGAAGATGGCATTAATTATCAATTAAATAATGAAGAAAATAATAAATATGAATATAGTGAGGAAAACATAATAGCAAATCATGATGAATTTATTTCTATGTTAGAAAATAAAAAAGGTATATCTATAATAACAGGAAGTAATGGGATAGGTAAAACATATCTCTTAAATTTAATTAATAGTAGGTTTAACAAAGCAAAAAGAAAAACATTATTACTTGAATTAAAAAGATATAGTAAATTAAGTGAAATAAAAAAGAAAATCTTAGATAAAAATGAAATAGTTATTTTTGATGGTTTAGACGAAATTAATGTAAATATAATAGAAGAAGTAATAAATTATATTTTTAAAATTAATAATAAAAAAGTTATTGTTTCAAGTAGAAAAGATTTTTTACAAAAAAATAATATGTTGAATACTACAAACAATGTATATGAAATAATGCCTATTGAAGAGTGTAAGGTAGTGGAAATATTAAAAAATAAAAATATAGATAATTCAGATATAGAAGATATTAAAAGTCTTTTAAAAATTCCGAGATTTTTAATTTATATAATTGATAATATAGAACAGATTAATAATTTGGAAAAAGTTAATAAATACAACATATTAAACTTAATAGTCAACAATCATTTAGACACATTGAATAATAGGGCAAATACAAAAATAGAAAAGAATATTCATAAAAAAATATTACAATCAATGGCTTTAGTTATGATGATGTCTGGGAAAATAAACTTAACCATTGAAGAGTTTACTACATTTTTAAGTAGAATAAACTATTTAGACATAAAAAACTATATTATGAATAAAGATATAATTGAAAGCTTTTTGAATAATCAATTATTATTAAATGATGGAGAAATTTTACAATTTGAAAATAAGGAGTTATTGGAATTTTTGGCTGCAAATGAGATAATTGAAAATAATTTTTCCAACAGTAATCTATACAAAATAGTTATAAATGAAAATAAAGAAATTGATCCATTTTGGTTTAATACTATTTCTTATATAGTATGTGAATCTGAAGTATATAGGAAGTTAATATTAGAATTTGTGTATAATAATATAGAAAAACAAGACAATTTATTAAACTTATTATTTAATATTAATTTTGAAACTGCGGATAAAGAATATATAGTAAAAATATGTCAGAAAATGATTTTTCAATATACAAAATTATATCAATATTTGAGTTATAACGATAGTTATATTTCAAATATCATTAGGATTAATTATAAAAGTGTATTAGAAGAATGTAGTAATATACTTATTAATATTAACTTTAATAGTAAAATCGATGAATTTTATACTATTTATATAAACAATATATTATCAATAATAGATAATATATTAGACAATTATGTTCCAGATGAATTAATTGAATTAAGTAATTTAAAATATTTTTTAACAATAAATGAAGAAAAAATTATGAATGATAATAGATTTAAGGTTAGATTCTTAACAATCTATGTAAAAATAATGGATATTTCTAAAATAGATAATGTATTAGATTTATATATAATAAATAATAGACTACTTTCTATAATACTTCATGAATGTAAAATGATAAATAAACTAGAAAAACTCGATGATATAATTAATACATATATTTTGAATTATAAAGATAGATTTAAAGAAGAAATATATTTTTATATGGATGATACACTAATAAAAGAATTTATAATAAAGAATTATAATATAAATAGAATAAAAAAATTACTAAGGCAACTAAACTCTGATAAAGATGTCGCAAGTTTTCTAAGATTTATAAATAATAATGTTGATATATTAGACAAATTTGGTAGAAAAACCATCGTAGAGATTTTGAATACTAAAATAGTTAAAAGATTTTTAGAAGAAGATTCAAAAAGTAATATGGATCTTAGAGAAGAGATAATGTTTGAAAGAAGAAAAGGAGATGCTTTCGAAAAAATAATTGATTTATGTATAAAATATAAATATATATCGGTTAAAGATTTAACATATATTAATTTATCAAATTATATAATAGAGTATATTTGTGAATTAATGATAAAAAAATTATTAGATAATAATTCAATTCAAAGCATATATGATGCTTTAACCAAAAAAGAACTAATTTTTTATGTCTGGAAAAATGACATATCTAAAGAGAGAAAAAATAAGTACGAAAATGAGATAAAAAATTTATTTCCTGACTTATATAAAGATTACATTTTTATGATTACTAAAATGAAAAATAAAGATTATATAGATACAGAAAATAGCCTAAAAAATATTCTAGAAGCTAAAAATATATATTATATAATAAATAAAATGTATGATTTAACAAAAAATGATAGTAAATATAAATTGATTATTTCTGACATAATAATGAAGAACATCTTCAAACAAATAATAGATAAAATTAATGAGTATGTATCAAATTTGAATGTTTTAAAATTACAAATAAAATATGATAGCAAGGAAAAAAGTTATACCTTAAGTCATGATTTTCAATATTATTCCCAAGCTATATATGTATTGAAAAAAGGTAATATAAATATAAATAAGTATAATGATAAAAATATAATACTTTTGCGAGACAATAATGATGAATTAAATGTTATTTATTCTGACAAAGAGTATATAAGCATGATCAACTATTTAAAAAATAAAGCTTCTGAAGGTTATATACGTTTTTACCTATATCAAATAATAGAAAAACTTAAAAACAAATACATAAATGAATTATATGATATGATTATGGAATGGATTGATAAATATGATTTTGAAGAATATGAGATAAATCAATTTCTAAGTGTAATATATGAAAATATAAATAGTATTGATAAAACAAAACTTAGAAAAATAAGCAGATTCAGAGAATATAAAACATGTCAGGATTTATTGATTCTAATGAATATAGAAAGCGAAATTACTAATAGAATTAATTATATAAAAGAAAATTTAGTATATTCAGGAGATATGATGTCTATCGAAAAAAAAGGAAATTTTGAGTACTCTTCTGGATACTATACTAATCCACTAAGTAAAATTGATATTAAATATATAAAATATATTACTGATATAACAGAATTTGCTTTTAAAAAATATAATGAGGGAGATTATTTCTATTTTGTTAAATATATATTGGATATGGTAACTAATTTTATTAAAAATAATATTAAATCTCCACAAATAATTCCATTAATAAAAAAAATCACTAGTTTAGAAAGAAAAAATAAGAATAGATATTTGTTCAATATATGTAACTCTATAAGTACAATGAAAAAGGCAGATATAAAACAATTAGGAAGTGTTTTAACAGAACTAAATTCTATTATGCAAAATGATTTTAGAAAAATATATTCATATGATGAATTATTAAACTTAGTAAAAGAAATTTTAGAAAAAGAAATTTTTAATGATATTGAAAGAATGAATTTTTTTGAAATATTTAGAAATAATAAAGAAGGAAAATTAAATAGACTTAATGAACAGACATTTCAATTTTTAATTGGATATGAATTAAATAGAATTCTAAATAGAGAAGGATTTAATACAAAGGTTATATATGAGTCAACTGGATTTGATAAAAAAAGAAATGATATTCAATTAGTTTCTGAAGGATTCATACAAAATATAGTTATTGAAACGAAACTAACTGAGAATCATGATATTAGTAATGAAGATAAGATAAAGGAATATATAAATGATACTCTAAAAAAGTATAAATTAGAGTTTAATTCTCCTAAAATATTATTTGTATTGATAAATCAAACTAGAAGTTATAAAAATTGTATTAATAAAATAAAGTTAATCAATAATAATAATGAAGATTTTGTTTTGCCAATTCTAATTGATTTAAAAAGTATTTTTGATAGTAATAAATAACAATCCAATAAATTGAGCAAATATAAAATACCAGAAGAAAAACGACTCTTCTGGTATTAAATTTTTATATTTCAAAACATTTACCTATCAACTGTACTCCATCACAAAACCCATTCCTATAATACTTCTCATTCCAATAAGAAACATAATCCATAAAATTTTCATCAAGTTGTTCCAATTGTTTCTTAACATACTTTTTATTCTGCTTAGGGACATTCTTTAAAATTCTCTCAGAAATTTCATCAAAATAAATCCAATGCTTTTTATCTTCTGCACAAGTTAAAGCACCAATTTCTTCCTCTCTAAAATCTAACCAATCTTTCAAAATATCATCATTAACTTCTCTTAAATTACTCATAAAAATAACCTCCATAAAAATTAAATTTTTAAATAAAAATATCTCTTACAAGAGCTAAATTTCTAAGAACAGACGTACTACATTACTTGGGAAAAAGTTGGGAAAAAACTTCTCAAAAAATGCCCTAAAAATGCACAAATGTTCTATAACTAAAAACTCTTGTAAGTATTAAAATACCAACAAAAACTCTAATTTTCTTAAAAGTTCAAAAATCCGTAAACCATCGCTCATAACCCGAAGGAACAATAAAATTCAAAAAATAACATAATAATACTACACAATACATTATAATGTTGAATAAAA
>CANQQQ010000001.1 GCA_947626025.1 uncultured Clostridia bacterium | reverse complement strand
GAGAACAAATATTTATTACTTGCGACATTTTCAAAAGTTAACACTTACGACATTATCATAAATTAATCATAAAAAATTAACAAAATTGTCGCAAATCTATTGACACCAAATCTTTTTGTTAATATAATAGCTTCAAAGGTAGAACTTCAGGAGGAAAAACATATGGAGAGTACAACACGATTTTTCTTTACAGATAATAATCTCAAAGATATGAGTGACGAAGAGTTAGTAAAACTTATTAAGGAAGATAATAATAAAGAAGCCCTAGAGTTCCTATTAAGTAAATATAAAGATTTAGTAAACATGAAAGTAGGAAAATATTTTATAATAGGTGCAGAAAGAGAAGACATGGTCCAAGAAGGAATGATTGGGTTATATAAAGCTGTGCAAAATTTTGAAGATGATAAACAATCATCATTCAAATCATTTGCTAATATGTGTATTGAACGTCAAATGATAACTGCAATAAAAACGTCAAATAGACAAAAACATATGCCTCTTAATTCATATTTATCATTAAATGTTTCAGCAGGAGACGATGATGATAATAATGGAAAAGACCTAATGGATATATTTGATGCTAATCTTATAGAAGATCCGTTAGATACAATAACAAAAAAGGAGTATTATAAAAATATAGAAGTTACAATAGATAAATCACTTAGCGATTTTGAAAAGCAAGTATTGAAAAGATTTATAAATGGCGAAAGTTATGAACAAATTGCTACAAAATTAGATACACCTGTTAAATCTGTAGATAATGCAATCCAAAGAATTAGAAAAAAAGCAATAAAAAATATTATAGATGTAGAGGAAAATACATAAATCCTCTACACATTTATATGCTTGCATAGCTCAGTAGGTAGAGTGCAGCCTTGGTAAGGCTGAGGTCACGGGTTCAATTCCCGTTGCAAGCTCCAACGACGTTTCTGTTCGAACTTTTATAGAACAGATAGATACAAAAATCAATCAGAATTAAAATGGTTGATTTTTTTGTGCAAATAAATTTTAAATGACCATACTTTCCAATATTATAATCTTTTTCATAATCTTCCTTTTCTAAATAGAAGTCAGGAATAAAATAATCTCCTTCTTTGTGATAAGTTATCTCTACCATAGTAAAATCCTCCTAAAATTTAATTCTACTACTTTTAAATCTATAATTTCATATCTTTTTAGCTGTCCAAAATACAAATTTTTTAATAATTTTTACAAATAGTATTTGACAAAATAAAAAAAAGTTTATATAATAAAGAAAATGAGAGCCACAAAGTGGTTACCACAAAAAGTAAAAAAATAAGTCATTGCTCGGGTAAAGCAGAATGACTTATTTTTTATTGCCTATGTAGTAAAAAACAGATGATGATTAACAAGGCAATATTTATGATAGTTACTCCTACTAATCCATAGAAAAGTAGGTAAGTTATTTTTAATAAAGCTATTTCTACCATATTAACCACCCCCATATATCAGTCTCACAACATAAGTCGTGGAGTAATATGTATACATCAAAGAGCTAAAAGGTGGCAACGCACTCTGCTTATTCTCATTTTCTGTTTATAACTATATAACATTATTTGATAAAACACAAGCGAACAAAACAAATTTTTGCAAATAATATTTTTATGCTACTATTGCAATTTATATAAATTATGATATACTTTAATAAATTGATTGATATTTGTATCAATCGTTAAGTGAGAAAAAAGTTGTAGATAACTACGACGTCCGCTCCATAAGGAAAATACTGCATTTGCTTGGATTATCAGGTATTTGCAGTATTATTTTTTATAAAATTTTTTTGAATTTTATTGTCTAAAATGTATTACTTTTATTATCATTATATATAATTAGTGGTCAGAAAGTAGTCAGCTTTTGGTAATATTATAATCATCAATAGAACTAAATGTACGTTTTGTATGGTTATAAAATGTTAATAAGTAAGAGAGTAGTTACTCGTAAAAATATATTAAAAGCGGATAAACCTAGAATTACGAAAAATAGGTTTCATGTAAAGAAGAGTATTCAAAAGAACTAATTTAATTGGGTTCTTTTATTTACTAAAAGTTAAAAAAATTTAACTAAAAGTATAAAAAATGTTTACAAATAAAAAAAACTCTAGTATAATAATAATATAGAAATGAGAAAGCAGGAAACCTATTGTAGTTTTGGGCAAACTACCTCATTTCAAATGAGTTTTGATTAAGTTATCCCAGAATATTGGACAACAAAAAAGACTAGAGTGTGCATACTCTAGTCTTTTATTATGTACTAGTCAAATATCTTAAGAATAAGATATATAAAAACTAATACAATTAGTTTGATTAAGTTACCCAAAACAATTTCACCTCCTTATAGGAAGACGGGCAACAAAAATATTATAAATTATAAGTAAAAAATAAGCAATATATATGATTTGAAAAATTCACATAAAAATAGTATAATATATTAGAGTAAATTCTCAAAAAATTAACAAAAAACACTAAAAGTATGACATTATGTAACAAAAATTTAAAAAAATTTCAAAAAAAAGTGTTTACAAACGTTAATCTATGCACCCAACCAGAAGGATTACAATCAATCAGTTATAATGGATTATGGAGTTCTGATAGTAATACATTACACAAAACCTATATTATTAGAAAAAATAGATTATAATAATCTAAGAGAAATTTTAAAAGGTTTAGAAAAATATGAAAATATAATTAAAGATTATAAAATAGAAAATGCAATAGTAGTAACTAAAGATTGTGAGGCGTTTCAGTGCTTTGAAAATAATAGCAATGTATGGTCATACAACGAGTAAAAAGATAAATTAAATGAAGTAGATGTAACACATAATCATCCAAGAGAAGAGACAGAATATTCATTTAGAGAATCAGATTTAAGCCTTTTTAATAAATATAATTTTTAAATTTTTAAGGTAAAAGATTACAAGTATATATATGAGTTTGATATGGATAGTAATTATGTAAATAAAATATATATTTTTAATATGACAGATGAAGATGATATTCATGCATTAAATATAAACAGAGCTGAGAGATATAAAATAGGTTATAAAAGGTGAAAAAATGACTAGAGAAGAATATAAGAATAAATTTAAAGAAATAGTTGATTGGGCGGATAAAGAAACTGAAAAAGTTAATAAAAAAGTTGAAATAATAGGATTAGATGGAAATAAAGAAGCATATCAACCAATACATACTGAATATAAAAATAAAATAAACGAATTAAAAAATGATTATAAATAAGCACTTACTAATAAGTAGGTGCTTTTATTATGGAAAGAAGGTATAATTTGAAAATGAAAGTAAAAAAATGAAACCATGTATGGGTAATATCTAAGATTGGTGCTTCCCACAAAAAGTTTATGCAATGTGTTTTTATAACGTAATTGACAAATTTTACATAATATTTTATAATATTTATATCACTTTAGTAAAGGAGTTGAAGGTATGTCCAAACGGAAAAAGCAATTGCAATCCGATAGGTATTCCTTGCTTGATTGCGAGATAAGATCTGTCAAAAAAACTGACAAATGGTGTCAGAAAAAACTATTCAAAGGGCAAATTTCTGTGGGAGATGCCCCGTGGGGGTATGTTGTAATCATTCCGTATTTACCTAATCAAAATGTGTTTTTGGATAGTGTTGATGGTATTTTTTGCAAAAAAGTAGAATTCATTAAAATTTCTGCAAATATAAACTATACATAGCCATTCCATTCTTTTAAAAATTGATTTACAAATTTTTTCATAAATTCTGTTCTTTCTATGGCTAATTCTTTAGCTTTGTTAGTATTCATATTATCACATAACTTAAATAATTTATGATAAAAGTGATGTATTGTTGAAACATCATTGCCATTCTCTTCTGCATAATTTTGATAATTTTCTAACGGCAAATTGCTATTATACATAGGAATTTTATGAGCTCCACCATAAGAAAATGATCTGCCTATTCCAATAGCACCAATAGCATCTAAATTATCTGCATCTTGCAATATCAATGTATTTATATCATTTTCTTTATTTTGAGGATTATTCCAATTATAAACTTCATGATATTCGATTGAATGCAAGATTTTATCCACTTGCTCTTGCTCTAAATCAATAGTATCTAAGATATCTTTAACTTTTTCTAAGGAATCTTTAGGAGATACAAATTTGCCTGACTCATTTTGCATTATTCTATGAATATCATGTAAAAATGCAGATATCCCTATTACAATTTTATCTCCACCTTCATATTTTTGTAATAATAAAGCAATATTCATTGTTCTTTCTAAATGATTAAAGTCATGTCCGCTAGAATCTTGAGAAAAAAGTCCAAATACAATAGGTTTTAATTGTCTTATATAGTCTTCTAACATAAGTGCCCCCTTTTTATAGAATACATGAGAATTATAGCATATTACTACTTATATTTAAAGTTTTATTAAAAAATTTCAAAGTAGAAAACATTGAAAAGGATGTGTTACTGTAACTTATAAGAATAATTCTTATTATCTGATGTAAGGAAAACAAATAGAATAGATTATACATAATTAACATAGATAGCATTCATTATAAGAAAATTTAAGGATTTACGATGTGAATATTTCTTGAATAGCAATAGAACAGTTATTAAGATTTAATATAAAGTACAATAAAATAGTGCATACTACAAAAAGAGGTGTAGTATGTTAGATAGAGAAATAATACAACTATGGAAAAGTGGCCTAAGTAAAAATCAATTGGCAAAAGTTTATAAAACAAGATATAATCATGGAATTAGAATAATAAGAAGTGAGATGAAAAATAGACATGCAGGAAGATATATAAGTAGTTATGATGCTTTAGCTTATGTAGAAAAGACTATTTTAAGGCATCTACAAATAGAACAGAGAAAAATTACTAAGTGAATGTATTAATTATTGACAATTATTGCTAAGAAATTTATAATAATATTACCAATAAAAAAAGGAGTAAATAAAAATGAAAAAAAAGGTAGCAATAATAGTAGGAATTTTAATAGCGATAATAGTAGCAATATTAGCAGTTTTCATGTGGTATAATACCAGTATAAGTCCAGTAAATCAAGATGACAACACATCATATAAAATAGAGATATCAATGGGATCTGGATATGCCACTATCGCACAGAAATTAGAAAATGAAGGATTAATAAAAAGTGCTTTAGCTTTTAAAATATATGTAAAACTAAACAACGTTACTAACTTTCAAGCTGGGACGTATAATTTGGCAAAAAATTTATCAGTAGAGGAAATTACAGAAATTTTACAAACTGGTAAAGTTAATAGTAAAGATGTAATATCTATTACTTTCGTAGAAGGAAAAAATATGAGATGGGTTGCAAGTAAAATTGCAGAAGAAACCAATAACACAGAACAAGATGTTTATGCTTTATTAGAAGATGAGGAGTATATTGATTCATTAATCGAAAAATACTGGTTTATAACAGATGAAATAAAGAATAAAGATATATATTATCCATTAGAAGGATATTTATTCCCAGATACATATCAATTTGAAAATAAAGATGTAAAAGTTGAAAAAATATTTGAAACATTATTAAACCAAATGGATAATAAGCTAAGTGTATATAAAGAGGAAATAGAAAAATCAAACTATTCCGTACATGAAATTTTATCTATTGCAGCAATTATTGAAAATGAAGCAGTATTTGATGCAGATAGAAAAGATGTGGCAGGAGTTATTTATAATAGGTTAGATCAAAATATGGCTATTCAAAGTGATGTTACAACATATTATGCATTTAAAATAGATATGGGAAGTAGAGATTTATATTCATCAGAAATAAATACATACAATCCATATAACACTAGAGGACCAAATATGACTGGAAAATTGCCTGTTGGACCAATTTCAATGATAAGCTTACCATCAATAGAAGCCGCAATTAATCCAAATAAAAATTCATATATATATTTTGTAGCAGACAAAAATGGAAAAGTTTATTTTACAAGAACTTATGATGAACATTTGCAAAAAGTAGAGGATTTAAAAAATTCAGGATTATGGTATGAATTTTAGGTCAATAGGGGATTATCCCTATTGATTTTTTTTGATTATTATAGTAAAATATTGTATATTTTAGGAGGGAATTAAATAGCAATGAATGAGTATAGAACATACAATTGTGGAGAATTAAGAATAAAAAATGTTAATCAGAATGTAAAATTAGCAGGTTGGATTCAAAAGATTAGGAACTTAGGCGGAATGATTTTTATAGATTTAAGAGATGAAGATGGAATTACACAAATAGTAATCAATGATGAAAAAATGCAAGAAATAGCTAAAGAATATACAACAGAAAGTTGTATAAGTGTAGAGGGAATTGTAGTAGAAAGAACTAGTAAAAACCCTAAAATGTCAACTGGAGACATAGAGGTAGTCGCAAGAAAAATTGAAATTTTAGGTAAATGCAAAAACGTTTTACCATTTGAAATCAATACAGATCAAGAAGTTAGAGAAGATTTAAGATTAGAGTATAGATTTTTAGATTTAAGAAACGAAAAATTGCATAAAAGTATTTTATTACGTTCTAAAGTATTAAAGGCATTAAGAGATAAAATGGATGAAATGGGATTTAATGAAATTCAGACTCCAATTTTAGCAAATTCGTCACCAGAAGGTGCTAGAGATTATTTAGTACCAAGCAGATTAAATCCGGGAGAATTTTATGCATTACCACAAGCACCACAACAGTTCAAACAATTATTAATGGTATCTGGATTTAATAAATATTTTCAGATTGCCCCATGTTTTAGAGATGAGGATCCTCGTGCAGATAGAGCACCAGGAGAGTTCTATCAATTAGATTTTGAAATGGCATTTGCAACACAAGAAGATGTATTTGGAGTAATAGAAGAACTAGTACCACATATATTTAAAAAGTTTACAAATTGGAAAGTTGATGAAGGACCATTTTTAAGAATACCATATAGAGAAGCTATGGAAAAATATGGTATAGATAAACCAGATTTAAGAAATCCATTAATTATTCAAGATGTTACAAAGTTATTTAAAAATACGGATTTTAATGCTTTCAAGGACAAAACTGTAAAAATAATAATTGTTCCAAATGGTGCAGAACAGGGTAGAAAATTCTTCGATAAGATGACAGAATTTGCAGTAGAAGAGTGTGGAGCAAAAGGCTTGGCATGGACAAAAATTGATAGTGAAGGCTTAGTTCAAGGAGGAATTGCAAAATTCATAACTGATGAGATAAAAGAAAAATTAGAAAAAGAATATGGAGCACAAAAAAATTCAAGTATGTTTTTTATAGCAGACGAATTAAAAAATGCACAAAAGATATCAGGACTAGTAAGAATAGAACTTGGAAAAAGATTAGATTTAATTGAAAAAGAAGTATATAGGTTCTGCTTTATAGTAGATTTTCCAATGTACGAATTATCAGATGAAGGAACGATAGATTTTAATCATAACCCATTTTCAATGCCACAAGGTGGAATGGAAGCTCTAGAAAATAAAGATCCATTAGAAATATTAGCTTATCAATATGATTTAGTATGTAATGGATATGAAATGGCATCAGGAGCTGTAAGAAATCATAGCCCAGAAATAATGGTTAAAGCATTTGAAATTGCAGGATATAATGAAGAAGATGTTAAAACAAGATTTGGAGCTTTATATAATGCTTTCCAATATGGAACACCACCTCATGCAGGAGCAGCACCAGGAGTTGATAGAATGATAATGCTTTTAGCAGATTCACAAAATATAAGAGAAGTAATAGCATTCCCTAAAAATAAAAGAGCAAGGGATTTGTTAATGAGAGCACCATCAAAAGTAGATGAAGGACAATTAAAAGATGTACACATTAAATTAGATTTAGATGAATAGTAGCAATAAATTGGAAGACAGATGTCTTCCAATTTTTATACATTAATATTTAAAGGATAAATATAAAAAATAAACAAAATACGAAAAAATGTTTGACAAATATAAAACTATGTGTTATCATTAGGACAATGAAAACAAAAAATATGTTTGTAAATAAAAATATGGGTGGGGGTAATTATGAAAAGAAGGAAAAATCCAGAAGATTTAAATACTAGAGAAAGAGCTATATTAAAATATATCGAAAAAGAAATAGCAGAGAATGGTTATGCACCTTCAGTAAGAGAAATAGGTAAAAAAGTTGGGCTAAGATCAACAGCAACTGTACATGGCTATATTGCTAGATTGACAGAACTAGGATATATTAAAAAAGAAGACAAAAAGGGAAGAACATTAAGATTAATAAAAAATGCAAAGGGAGAACCAGCAGGAAGAAACAAAGTAGAACCAAAGGATTTTTATGGAGGAAGAGAATTAGTAGATGTACCTGTAATTGGAAAGATTACTGCTGGAGAACCAATACTTGCTGTGGAAAATATAACTGATACATTTCCTATTCCTTTAGATTTTGTAGGAAATAGTGAAAGTTTTATGCTTAAAGTAAGAGGGGAAAGCATGATAGAAGCAGGAATACTAGATGGAGATTTAATATTAGTAAGAAAACAAAATGTTGCCAATAATGGTGAAATTGTAGTTGCACTTATCGAAGACGAAGCAACAGTAAAAACATTTTACAAAGAAAAGGATCATATAAGATTACAACCAGAAAATCAAACAATGGATCCGATAATTGTACCTGATTGTAAAATATTAGGAAAAGTATCAGGAGTATTTAGAAAAATGTAATTTGTATAAGTTATAAAATTGACATCTGGCTAGAAAAATGATATATTTAACCCAATGCATATTATAAAATGTATAGGGGCAGAGAAAAGACCTCTGCCTCTTTTATATATATTAAATAGAGAGGAATAGAAATGGACAAAATATTAGACAATGTAAATACACCAGATGATCTAAAAAAATTAAATATAAAAGAAAAGCAACAATTGGCACGAGAAATAAGAGAAATGATTATAGATATAGTTTCAAAAAATGGAGGACATCTTGCATCTAATTTGGGAGTAGTAGAACTTACAATAGCTTTACATAGCATATTTGACATGCCGAAGGACAAAATTATATGGGATGTAGGGCATCAGACTTATGTACATAAAATTTTAACAGGAAGAAAAGACAAAATAAACACATTAAGACAAATGAATGGAATAGCTGGTTTTCCAAAGACATCTGAATCTGAATATGATAATTTTGACACAGGACATAGCAGTACTTCTATATCAGTGGCTTTAGGTATGGCAAAAGCAAGAGATTTAAAAAAAGAAGATTATAACGTTATTGCAGTAATTGGAGATGGAGCTTTAACTGGAGGAATGGCTTTAGAAGCATTAAATGATGCAGGAGCATCCAAAAATAATTTGATTGTAATATTAAATGATAACGAGATGAGCATTTCAAAAAATGTTGGCGGAGTTCCGATGCTACTAAGCAAAATAAGATCTAAAAAACTATATAAAGCATCAAATGAATATATTAGAAATAGTATAGAAAAAATTCCTGTGATAGGTAAAAAATTAAGTAAATGTATAAAGAGAGTTAAGAGAAGTATAAAACAACTGTTAATACCTAATATGTTTTTTGAAGATATCGGATTTAGTTATTTAGGACCAGTATATGGGCATAATATAACTGAATTAGAAGATATAATGAAAATGAGTAAACAAATTGAAGGTCCAGTATTAATACATGTTATTACTAAGAAAGGTAAAGGATATAAAATAGCTGAAGACAATCCTGATGATTTTCATAGTACAAGTGGATTTAACATTGAAACTGGAAAGAGTAAAAAGATAAAAAAAGATGATTATTCAAAAATATTTGGAGAAAAACTAATTGAACTTGCAGAAAAAAATACAAACATAGTGGCTATAACAGCTGCAATGAAGGATGGTACAGGATTAAGCAATTTTGCAAGAGAATTTCCAAGCAGATTTTTTGATGTAGGAATAGCAGAACAACATGCTTTAGGATTTGCAGGAGGTCTTGCAAAGTTAGGAATGATACCTGTTGTACCAATATATTCTTCTTTTTACCAAAGAGCATATGATCAAGTAATACATGATATATGCATACAAAATTTGGGAGTTATAATGTGCGCTGATAGAGCAGGAATTGTAGGGAATGATGGTGAAACACATCAGGGAATATTCGATTTATCATTTTTTAGTGTAGTTCCTAATTTAAATATTATGGCACCAAAAGATTTTAAAGAACTAGCTGATATGTTAGAATTTGCTGTAAATTTAAATAAACCAGTAGTAATAAGATATCCTAGAGGAGGAGAAGGAAATATAAAGTTTGACAAACATGAAAAAATAGAATTTGGAAAAATAGAGACTATACGAGAAGGAAAAGATATTACTATAATAGCAATAGGGAAAATGGTTAGTAGAGCGTGTGAAGTGCGAGAAATATTAAAAAATGATAATATAGAAGCTGAGGTAATAAATGTGAGATTTTTAAAACCATTAGATGAGGCAAACATAAAAGAATCAATAATAAAAACTAAAAAAGTTATTACAATAGAAGATAATATATTAAAAGGAGGACTAGCAAGTAGTATAAAAGAACTTATAGTTGATAATAACATAAATGAAGTTAAATTAGAGAGCTTTGGATATCCAAATATTTTTGTAAAACATGGAACAGTCGAAGAAATTGAAAAATTGTATGGATTAGATGCAGAAAATATAGCAAACAGGACAAAGGAATTATTAATTAGTGAGGACAAAAATAGAATAAAAACTGGGAAAGTGTAAAAATGAATGGAGTAATAAGAAACATATTGTGGAACTTTGTATTTGTCAAATATGTTTTCTTATATTTCTATTGAAAAAAATGACTTAATATAGTAGAATATAATAAGAAAAATATAACATAAGAGAGGATAAAAATTATGGAGAGTGTAGGAGATTTTCTATGTGGCATTTTTATGACAATGTATTGGTTTTTTAGAATAATAGTAACAGCATTATCATATTTACAAATAGAATTTCCATTTGTATCTACAAATACGAATGCAGAAATCTTATTGTTGTTTTTAACTTTAGTTTGCATAGTATGTGTATTTAAAAGGATTACTCTAGGTGGAATAATATATTTCATTGCATATTGTGCATACTTTGGACCAGATTTATATAAAAATGTACAAGCAGGAGTAACAGATAATATTGCAAATGTATTGGTAGATTCTATAGCAATAATATTGGCAGTTTTTGTAGTACTTAATATTATTATTAGTAAAGCAACAAAAACAGTGAACAAAAAGGAAAGTGACTGGTTTTATGATAATAAAAAATATGATAGAGAATTAGATGAGCGTGCAGATAAAAATAATTATAGGATTTATTAAAAAACCGAATTCCTGTTGGAATTCGGCTCTAGTGCATTAAAGAATTTAATAGATACTTATCTATGTCTGAGCGGAATATAATTTCATGACTAAGGTTAAGATTGACTAATAACCAATTCTTTTGAGGGGTTTTTATCCACCTTAAATTTGGATTATTAGACATTTTTTCCAACAGTAAGCTTTGCCATTTACACCACTCATAGTTACTAGCTTGTTCTAGTTGTAGTTTATCCATAGTTTGTATTGACACATACGCTGTTTTTAGTATTTTTAAATCAAGGCAGTTTATACTTGATTCTAAATATGGAGAACCTAAAGCAGATAAGTCTCTATTTAGATTAGCTAAATTATTTTCAGCTATATCTATAATTTTTATGCACCATGCTCCAGCTGGGAGTTCAAATGTATTATACTCATTTTTATCCCCTGGACAAATAATTTTAATGCAGTCCTCGAACTTCTTGTGACCGATTATGAAAACTATTGCAATGGTCATATATGTCTATCTCCTTTCATAAACAATAGTTTAATATATATAAATTATAGCACCTACCCTAGATTATGTCAACAATACGCCATATCAAAAGGCTATGTTGATAATAGTATGAATATTAGTAGAGGAATTGAAGTTTAAGAAAAACACTTTCAAAAGTATTGAAAAATAAAAATTTTTCGAAATCTGTATCTTATATAATTTAATAAAAGTAGAGGTGAATATATGCCAAACAAAATAATAAAAGTTCAAAATATTGAAATAAATGTAGCAAATATAGATGATAACGATTATATTTGTATTTCTGATTTTGGTAAATACAAAGAAGGAAAATCAAAAGCAGACGATATTATAAGAAATTGGTTAAGAAACAGAATTACATTAGAATTTTTAGGAACTTGGGAATCAATTTATAATCCAAATTTTAATTCCGTCGAATTCGACGGATTTAGAAAAAATGCTGGACTGCATACATTTACACTAAGTGTAACTGAATTGTGTGAAAAAACTAATGCTATTGGAATATATTCAAAGCGTGGAAAATATGGTGGAACATATGCTCATAAAGATATTGCATTTGAATTTGCATCTGCAATAAGTCCAGTTTTTAAATTATATTTAATAAAAGAATTCGAAAGATTAAAACAATTAGAAAATCAAAATAGAGAATGGGATGTAAAAAGAATATTAACAAAAAATAATTACTTAATACATACTGATGCAATTAAAAATTATATATTGCCAGATAATGATTACTATAAAAATAAAGAATGGTTAAAATACGCAGAAGAAGCAGATATTTTAAATGTAATTATTTTCAAAACAACTGCTAAAAAATGGAGAGAACTTAATCCTGATTTAGCTAAAAATTCTAATGTTAGAGATTATGCAACAATTAATGAATTAACAGTATTATCTAATATAGAATCCCATAATGCTGAATTAATTAAAGAAGGAAAAAGCAAAGAAGAAAGATTTGAAATACTAAGTCAAATTGCAAAATATCAATTAGATATACTTAACAATGCTGAGAAGATAAAATTATTAGGAGAGAAAAAATAAAGAAGAGAGAATTATGGAATTAATTTATAAAAAGATAATAAAGCAAGTAAAAATATGCAAGGAAGTGAAAAAATGAACGAAAATAAAACAAACATCAACTGGTACCCAGGGCATATGGCAAAGGCTAAAAGACTGATAGAAGATGACTTGAAACTTATAGATGTTGTAATAGAAGTAATTGATGCGAGAATTCCTATTTCAAGCAGAAATCCAGATTTGAACGAAATGATAAAAAATAAGAAAAAAATTATAGTACTAAATAAAAGTGATTTAGCTGATGATATACAGACAAAAAAATGGAAAGATTATTTAACAAGAAATGATACAACTGTTATTAGTGTAAATGCGTTGAACAGTAACAAAAACAATGAACTTATTAGTACAATAGAAAAAATGATGCGAGAAGATAAGAAAAAGGAAATAGAAAAAGGAAGAATAGGTAAAACAATAAGAGTTTTAATTTTGGGAATACCTAATGTAGGCAAATCTTCTCTAATAAATAGACTTTGTAATAAGAATAAACAAATAGTAGGAAATAAGCCAGGAATAACAGTAAAAAAGCAGTGGATAAGAATAGAAAAAAATATTGAACTTTTGGATACACCTGGTATATTATGGCCAAAATTTGAAAGCGAGGAAGTAGCATTAAATTTAGCATATACAGGTACTATAAAAGATGAAATATTAGATAATCTAGAAATAGCATATAATCTGTTAAAATTTTTATTAAGTAATTATAGAAAAAATGTAATAGAAACTTATAAATTAGAAAATGATCAAGTAGAGGAATTATTGAAGAATAAAAATCAATTAGAAAATGAAAATATAATGGATGTTATGAGACTAATAGGTAAAAAAAGAGGAGCTGTTATGTCAGGAGGAAAAATAGATGAAAATAAAACAGCTAATATGATAATAAAAGATTTTAGGGATGCAAAAATAGGAAAAATTACATTAGAGCAACTTAAATAAGAAGGAGTTTAAAAGTGGAAGAAAGAGAACAAAGAATAAATAATATGAACCCATTGACATGGGCTTATATAGGAGATGCAGTTTACGAATTATATATTAGAGAAAACTTAATCGAGAATACTGACTTAAAACCAAATAAGTTACATATAGAAGCTATAAAAAAAGTTAGAGCAGGAGCACAATCAAATATTTTACAAAAAATAGAAGAAAAGCTAAATGAGGACGAGAAGGATATAGTAAGAAGAACAAGAAATACAAAAAATCATCATTTACCCAAAAACTCAAATGTAAAAGAATACATGTATGCAACAGCTTTTGAAGGACTAATAGGATATTTATATCTTACAGGTAAAAGAGAAAGATTAAACGAAATACTAAATTATTGTATAGAAGAAGGAGAGTAACATATGAAACTTAAGAGAACAGGATGGAGATTGAAAATTTCCACAATTTTTAATATAATATTATTAATAATCGTAATGATTGTAATTTATAAAATGTGGCATATATATAGAATTAATGATTTTGGTGATTTTATAAAAGCAGAATATACAACAGGAGTATCAAATTTCACTAGAGATGATGTTGAAAAATATTCTAATAGATATAGCTATAAAATTGAATCAAAAGAATTTAACGATGCATTAATATATAAAAGTATTCAAGTTGAACCAGAGACTGTATATAGAGTTTCAGCTATGGTTAAGTTTAAAAATGTAGAAAATCAAAAAACCGAATCAGAAGGCGGAGTAAATATAGGTATAATGGATACTACTGAAAAGTCTGACAGTCTTGTTGGGAGCGGAGATTGGCAATTATTATCTTTTCAATTTAACTCAAAGGAGAGAACTAATATAGATATTGCATTTAGGCTAGGTGCTTATGATGATAGCTCTAAAGGAACAGTCTGGTTTTCTGATTTCAAATTAGAAAGAGGTAGTAAAGATAGAAGCAATAGTTGGAATTTTATATGTTTAATTATGGAAAATCTAGAAGTTAACACTGAAAAAGATGGACTTATTACTAAGACAAAAATGCATTTAGAACCATCAGAAATACAACTAATAGAGGATAATATGAGGAGATTTCAAACTTCTATGAAGGAAATGTCTCGGGAACTTAATGACAGTTACATATAAAATAGTTTTAGTAGATGAACCTATAAATTCAATTAGTTATAACGAAGATTATGGATATTATGTTGCTGCAGAGAATATAAAAGATATATTAAAAAAATATGTAGATAATGCTGATGAAGAATATGATCATATATTTGTATCATATAAGTTAGGAGAAGATTTGCACGAAGAACGTATAAAAACAGGAGATTGGATAGGACTTCGGTGGTATGACTTATAAGAATGATATAGGTTATTCAAATGTAAGAATTCCTAATGAAGATGCAGATTTATTATATACATATTCAAGAATCAATACTTTCCCAGAAGAAGTTTTTATCCATGAATTTTTGCATAATTTAGAAAGAATAGAAAATGAATATGGTAATAATGTACCTGAATTACATGCCTATGAGAAATATGGATATGAAAAAGACGATATAGATGGATTAAGAAACTGGTATAAAGATTATATGACATGCAATATAAACAATAACAAATTAGGTTTAAGTAAAGAAGTATATACAATAAAACCAATACATGATAGTTGTTTTAGAATGTCAATGGATTTAACAGAAGAAAAATTTTATGAACCAGATAATTTTGTAGAACAGGTAAAATCATTAATAGAAAAAATAAAACAATATTTTATGACAGAAGGGAACGATAATGGAAGTAAAAGAATTTTATTATAATTTACCAGAAGAGCTAATTGCACAAACTCCAATAAATAATCGAGATGAATCTAGATTAATGGTTTTAAATAAAAAAAGCCAGACTATTGAGCATAAAATTTTTAAAGATATATTGGATTATTTACAACCAGGAGATTGTTTAGTAAGAAACAATACGAAAGTAATACCAGCACGATTGTATGGAAAAAAAGACACAGGAGCTAATATAGAGTTCTTGCTTCTAAACAGAATTGAAGGAGATTTTTGGGAAGTAATGGTCAGACCAGGAAGAAAATTGAGAATAGGAACAAAGGTGACTTTTGGTGATGGCTTACTAGAAGCAGAGATATTAGAAATACTTAATGGTGGAAATAGAAAAGTTAAATTTTCATATAATGGAATTTTTAATGAGATATTAGATAAAATAGGTTTAATGCCATTACCACCATATATAAAAGAAAAATTAAAAGATAAGAACAGATATCAAACAGTATATGCTAAATATGAAGGTTCAGCTGCGGCACCTACTGCTGGATTACATTTTACTGAGGAATTACTAAGAAAAATACAAGAAAAGGGTGTAGATATAGCAAATGTCACTTTACATGTTGGAATTGGTACTTTTAGACCTGTAAAAGTAGAAAAAGTAGAAGATCATGCTATGCATTCAGAACACTTTTATATTAAGCAAGAAGATGTGAATAAAATTAATATGGCAAAACAAAATGGAAAGAGAATAATAGCTGTTGGGACAACTTCTTGTAGAGTATTAGAATCAATAGCAGATAAAGATACAGGATTTGTAAAGCCTTGTGAAGGTGATACACAAATTTTTATATATCCAGGTTATAAATTTAAGTGCATAGATGCACTAATTACAAATTTTCATTTACCAGAGTCAACATTGATAATGCTTGTTTCAGCATTTGCAGGAAAAGATTATATAATGAATGCTTATAATGAAGCAGTAAAGGAAAAATATAGATTTTTTAGCTTTGGCGATGCTATGTTTATAGAATAGGAGAGTAATATATGGATAAAAATTCTAAAGAAAAAATTAAACAATTAAGAGAAGAGAAAAAATATGAGGAAATTTATGTACAATTTGGAGAAAAGATTTTTAATAAATATGTTCCACATAAATATAAAAAAGAAGATATAAAGAAATTAAAACAAGAAAAAAGATGGCAAGACATATATAATAAATATGGAGAGACAGAATATAATAAAATATTAACTAAGGCAATGTATGAAGAAATAAAAGAAGTACGAGGGAATGTAAAGGCAACGATGTGGAGAATAGGACGTAAAATGTCAAATATAGCAAAACAGATAGGAATAAATAGTGGTGTAACATTTTTGGCGCTTACATCTGTTTTTGCAGCCGGTACACAGAGTACTATAAAAGAAAATGAAGTAGAATATGAAAGTGAGATAAATGCTTATAATGAAAAAATTTCTAAATATTCAGAAGAAATAAAGAACATGCATTTAAGTGATATTCAAACATTTATGAAAGTTATGGATGATATGTGGAAGAATATAAAAGGATATGCTAACCCCGAAAAAAACATATCAGGATTTTTAGAATTAGACTTAGCAACAGAAGAAGGGTATGGTGTTTGTCGTAATATGGCAAGTGATGTTGCAAGAAAATTAAATGAAATAAATCCAGAATGGAATGCTAGAACTATGTGTGTATTAATGCCAGAAGAGGTTAACAATTTAAAAATTGCTAATATTGAAAGGACAATTTTGGAGACGAATGAAACAGTAGCAGAAACTACAAAGGAAGAGGAAAATACACAGCAAGAAGAAAAACTTGCAAATTTAGTACAAAATTTATCCGGAAATCATATGGTAACACTAGTTGATATAGCAGAAGACAATATTACTTTAGTATTGGATCCAACTAATCCAGGAATAGGTATATATCAAAATGGCAATATAATAATGCTTAATTCAAGCGATGGACAAGATATAACTTATAAGTCAAAAGAGTATATGACGGCGATAGGAATAAAAGGCGGAGCCAATGGAATAAATACTACAATCCAAGAATATGCGCAAAGTTTTGCAAAACCTAATATTACCATGGAAGAATTAAAAGAAAAATATGGAGTGGAGGCTCAAAATAAAGCATTAGATGAAATAAGAACTGGAAATTTACACAATAAAAGCAAAGAAAAAATGTTTAGAGAATCTATGAAAATTGACTTGTTAAAACAAGAAGCAAAACCTAAGCCACCAGAAAATTCTATAGATACAAATGAAAAGAATAACATAGTTAAAAATAGAGATAATGAAGGAAGGTAAGAGAGGATAAGATATGAAACCAGCAATAACATACGAACTATTACATGTAGACAAAAATTCAGGCGCAAGAAGAGGAGTAATACATACACCACATGGAGATATTCAAACTCCAGTATTTATGCCAGTTGGTACACAAGCCACAGTTAAATCTATGACGCCAGAAGAATTAAAAGAAATGGTAGGAGCACAAATAATATTATCCAATACATATCATTTATATTTTAGACCAGGTCATAAACTGGTGGAAGAAGCAGGTGGCTTACATGAATTTATGAGATGGGACAGACCAATTTTAACAGATAGCGGAGGATTTCAAGTATTTAGTTTAGGCGATTTAAGAACAATTACAGAAGAAGGTGTAGATTTTAGATCTTATTTAGATGGGAGTAAACATTTTTTCTCTCCAGAAAAAATTATGGAGATTGAAAATTCATTAGGTGCGGATATAATTATGGCATTTGATGAATGTGTGAAATATCCTGAGACCTATGAATATACAAAGCAATCTATGGAAAGAACAACTAGATGGGCAAAACGTTGTAAAGATGCACATGCAAGACAAGATAAACAAGGATTATTTGGAATAATTCAAGGAGGATTTTATAAAGATTTAAGGGAAAAATCTGCGAAAGATCTAATAGAATTAGATTTACCTGGATATGCTATTGGAGGAATAAGTGTAGGTGAACCGAAAGATATATTCTTAGATATATTAAGATACACAGCACCATTAATGCCAGAAAATAAACCAAGATACCTAATGGGAGTGGGTACTCCTGATTATTTAATAGAAGCTGCATTAGCAGGAATAGATATGTGTGATTGTGTATTACCTACAAGAATTGCAAGAAATGGAACTGCATTAACATGGAACGGAAAGGTAGTCGTAAGAAATGCAACATATGAAAGAGACTTTTCTCCTTTAGACCCAGAATGTGATTGTTATACTTGTAAAAATTATACGAGAGCATATATAAGGCATTTAGTGAAAGAAAAAGAGATTTTAGGTGTTAGATTATTATCAATTCATAATTTAAGATTCTTGACTAAATTAATGGAAAGAGTTAGAATAGAAATCGAAAACGATAATTTATTAAAATATAGAGATGAATTTTACAAAAAATATGGATACGAGAGATAAAAGGGGGAAATATAATGCGACTAGATGCAGATGAATTAAAGGAAAATAGTAAATTAAAAGTAAATAAGCCAAAAGGACGTAATAATACCATTATTGCTATAGTATCAGCTATAATAATCATTACAATTATTATTTGTGCAATAATTGTTATGATAAATGAACTACAACCTATAGATCAAACAATGAAAATATATTTAGATGGTGAAAAGGCACAGATGGATACATCTATATTCCTAATAGAAAATGATAAGGTATATGTTAGCGTAAAAGGAATAGCAAGTTATGTAGGGTATGAATCTCACAGTGGAGAATATAAGATAGAAGCTGAAGATACAAACAAAGTATTTGTTGAGAATAAGCAAGAAACTGCATCTATGTTTTTAAATTCAACAATAATTAGTAAAATAGAACCAAATACAGGTGATGATTATAAGAACTATACAATGTCTGAACCAGCAAGAAATGTAAATGGTGATATATATGTTATATCAGACGGAATTGAAATTGCATGTAACATAAAATTACAATATGATTCTGTCAATAATATTATGAGTATACAAACTTTACCTTATATATATGAACTATATAATACAGCAGTACAAAAATTGGGATTTACAAAAGCAAGTGACAATTTTGAAAACCAAAAAGCATTATTATATGATAGAATAGTAATAGAAAATTCAGATGGAAGATATGGAGTTGTTGATGCTAACGGCGTAGAGGTCATAGGAACAAGATACGCTTATGTACAATTTGATGAATATAATAAGGAATTTACAATAACAAATGCTTATAATAAAGTAGGAATAGACTATATTGATGGAGAAACAAAAATTAATGTAAATTATGATGAAATAAAAAGTATAAATAAACAAAATGAACTATATTTAGTAAAAAGCAATGAAAAATATGGAGTAATAGATGGAAAAGAGAGAATCATCATACATATGGAATATGATGATATAGGAGTTGATATAACGCCATACCTTACACAAAAAATTAATAGAACAGAAACTACGAACAATGAGGAAGAAGATGAAAAAGATATAGTTAAACAGTATGTATTCTTTAATTCACTTATAGCAGTTAAACAAAATGATATGTGGGGGTTCTTTAATATAAAAGGTAATAAAGTATCTGACATAAAATATACAGATATAGGTTGTAAAGTTGAAGTTATTGAAGAAGATGAAGATAATCAAAATGAAGAAGAAAAACCAACAAAGATAAAAACAACCGGAAATCTATTATTAATAGATGATTATGAACTAATTGTAGTTGAACAAAATGAACAATATGGATTAATAGATACTTCTGCAACAGAACTATTTAGACCAGAAGCAGAAGATATGTATTCAATAACAGATGCTGGAGTAAAATCATACTATATGGAATTCCATGGAGTTATATATAATTTAGAAGAGGATATTTTTAAACCGATAGGATTAACTAAAAAAACAGAAGACGAAACAGAAGAACAGTTACAAACTCCAGCGCAAACAGAAACTCAACCACAGACACAAACAAATACACAAACACAACAATACACAGAAACACAAACAGAGGAGCAATCAGGAGGAGAAACATATACAGACCCAAATGCAGGACTAGGAACAGAAACATAATTATATGTACAGTAGAGTGTAAAATGACAGTCGAAAGGATGATATAAAAATGAAAATAGGAATAGTGGGACTTCCAAATGTAGGAAAGAGTACTATGTTTAATGCAATCACAAACGCAGGTGCAGAATGTGCCAATTATCCATTTTGTACTATAGAACCTAATATAGGAGTAGTAGCAGTTCCAGATGAAAGATTAGACGTGTTAACTAAAATGTATAATCCACAAAAAACAACACATGCAACAATTGAATTTGTTGACATTGCAGGATTAGTAAAAGGTGCAAGTCAAGGTGAGGGATTAGGAAATAAATTTTTATCACACATAAGAGAAGTAGATAGCATAGTTGAAGTAGTACGTTGTTTTGATGACTCAAACATTGTGCATGTTGATGGAAATGTTAACCCATTAAGAGATATTGAAACAATTAATTTAGAACTGATTTTAGCTGATATAGAAACAATAAATAAAAGGCTGGAAAAGGCAAAGAAGATGTTAAAAGCAGACAAAAAATATCAATTTGAGATAGATACACTAGAAAAAGTAAAAAAAGTGTTAGAAGATGGAAAATCAGCAAGGACTTTAGAATTCTCTGAAGAGGAATTATCAATCATAGACGATACATATTTATTAACAAATAAGCCAATACTATATATTGCAAATGTATCAGAAGAAATGTTGGGAAATGCTGAAAGTTCAGAATATGTAAAACAAGTAAAAGAATATGCTGACTCTGAAAAAGCAGGAGTTATCCCGCTTTGTGTAAAAATAGAAGAAGAGCTAGCATCATTAGAAGGTGAAGATAAAAAAGAAATGCTAGAAGCATTGGGGTTAGAAGAATCTGGACTTGATAAGGTAATAAAAGCAAGCTATGACTTGCTAGGATTAATGTCTTTTTTAACAGCAGGAGAGCCTGAGGTTAGAGCATGGACAATAAAGAAAGGAACAAAAGCTCCAGTTGCTGCTGGTAAAATTCATTCAGACATACAAAGAGGATTTATACGTGCAGAAATCGTTTCCTTTGATGATTTAGTTAAATGCGGATCAATGAATGGAGCTAAAGAAAAAGGACTAATACGCTCAGAAGGAAAAGATTATATTATGCAAGACGGAGATATTGTTTTATTTAGGTTTAATGTATAAAAGATTAAAACTTAATGTAAGATAAAATTAGATTTTAATTTTTAAAACAATATAAATAAGAAAAGGAAGGAAGAAGGAAAATGGAAGAGAAACAAAAGTCAGAAGGAAAATTACTAGAGGAGAAATTATTTGATAAAAGGAAATGTGGATGGGGTGAATCATCAGAAGAAAAAATTCAGTTAATAATGAAGTTCGCAGATGAATATATGTATTTTTTAAACAAATCAAAAATAGAAAGAGAAGTTTCAAACTTTACAAAAGAAGTTTTAGACAAAAATGGATTTAAAAATATAGACAATATAGAAAAAGTATCAGTAGGAGATAAAATTTATTATATAAATAGAGAAAAAAGTGTTTATGCAGCAATTATAGGAAAATCAGGGCTAGAAAATGGATTAAATATAGTTGGTGCACATATGGATTCTCCAAGATTAGATTTAAAACCAAATCCTGTATATGAAGATTCAGGATTTGTATATTTTAATACTCAATATTATGGTGGAATAAAGAAATATCAATGGACGACTATTCCACTTGCAATTCATGGTGTAATTGTAAAAACTAATGGAGAAAAAATCACTTTAAATATTGGAGAAGAAGAAAATGATCCAATATTTACAATAACAGATTTATTACCTCACTTAGCAAGTGAGCAAATGAAAAAAACATTAAGCAATGGAATTGAAGGAGAAGATTTAGATTTATTAATTGGAAGTTTTCCTTATAAAGATGAAAGTGTATCAGAAAAAGTAAAATTAAATATTTTAAAAATATTAAATGATAAATATGCAATAACAGAAAAAGATTTCTTAAGTGCAGAAATAGAACTTGTACCAGCATTCAAGGCAAGAAGCCTAGGATTTGATAGTAGTATGGTAGCGGCATATGGGCAAGACGATAAAGTTTGCTGTTATTCTGCATTAAGAGCTTTAATAGATATGAACGAAATACCAGACAAAACATCAGTATTAATATTATCAGACAAAGAAGAAATAGGAAGTATGGGAAATACTGGTATGGAATCTCAAGTATTCGATAATTTTATAGCTGAATTATTAACAAAATCAGGAATAAATAGACCAAATTTATTAAATAAAGTATTTTGTATTTCAAATATGTTGTCAGCAGATGTAGGATCAGCTTATGATCCATTATATGCATCTGTTTCAGATAGAAAAAATGTATCTTATGCAGGATATGGAGTTTCTTTAAACAAATATACGGGTTCAAAAGGAAAGAGTGGCTCATCAGATGCAGGAGCCGAATTTGTAGCAAAAATAAGAAATTTATTTGAAAGTAAAGGTATATTATACCAAATAGATGAATTAGGAAAAGTAGATGCTGGAGGAGGCGGAACGATTGCGTATATCTTAGCTGACAAAGGTGTAGATGTAATAGACTGTGGAGTAGCAGTATTATCAATGCATGCACCATATGAAGTTACTAGCAAATATGATATATATTCTGCTTATGAAGCATATAAAGCATTTTTTGAAGAAATGAAATAAAAGAATCAATTTGAGATTTTCTAATTTTCATTTGTAAGTTTAAATCGGAAAAAGTAAAGGGCGGTCAAAAACCGCTCTATTTTTATGTTATTCTTTAAAAATTTATCAATAAATTTTATGACTAATAATAACTAAATATTAAAAATTATAATCTATAATTTGTTGTCCACACATAATGCAAATAAATGCATATAATGGTATTGTATAGAAATTATTTTATACAGTAAGGGGCTATGAATTTATGAAAAACAATAAAAATATTATAATTGGCACATTATTAATAGTAATATTAATAATGGCTGTAGGATATTCAGCATTTGCTACGCAGTTAACATTAAATGGTACAGCTGAAATCGTGGGAAACTGGAATATAAAGATAACTAGCGTAACAGCTCAGTATGCTAGTGAAAATTGCAGTCCAGGAGAACCACAATTTACAAACACAACTGTGACACTTAATGCAAAGTTGGTAAAACCAGGTGATTATATTACCTATCTAATAATAATTGAAAATACAGGAACATTTGATGCAACTCTAGAGAATTTTAAATTTACACCAGATGCAAATGGGTCACCAGCAATTAATTACACAACTTCTGAACCAAATACTTTATTACCAGCTGGAGAACAAACATACTTTTTGCTGAAAGTGCAATATGATGAAAATTGTACTGAAGTGCCTGAAGTTAAAACAAAGACAATAACAGGAATTATAGAATATGTACAAAAATAATTAAATGATATGATAATAGAGAGTGAAATCTATTATTTATAAAGTAACGAAGGTATAATGAAATCAAAACTAGGTGAGGACTATGAGACATTTGAAGGACAAGGAGTTATTGATAATTATAATCATATATGTATTTATAACGATAAAAATTAGCATTCAAAACGTTTCTTTTTATATAAACGTATTAAATACACTATTTTGGGCTATAATTGTAACTTATCTAACATTTGATATAAAAAAAGGTTATATAAGGTTTTTTAAAAATAAGCAATATTATATATATATGATTATAATATTAATTTTACAGATGATAATTACTTTCAATATAGGTTTTATTAGAGGATTTGTAAAAAGTCCATATAACCACGATATAATATCTATTTTACAAAATATAATTATAGAAATAATACCAATAGTTGGTATTGAACTGACAAGAATAGTAATAATAAGCAGAAATCGAAATAACAAAAAGTTGATAGTATTTTTAACAATAATATTAATAGTAGTAGAAATTAAATATAATATATTAATAAGTATATATTCAAATAGACAAAGTTTATTTGAATATATTTGCTCAACTATACTACCCTTAATAGCATGTAATATACTATATACGTATTTCACATTAAAAGTTTCATACTTACTACCATTAATATATAGAATTTTCAACAGATTATCAATACTGTTACTGCCAATTTTACCTGATGTAGACTGGTTTATAATTGGAACAATAAATATATTATCACCTACATTAATGTATATATTATTTAAATATAACTTTACTAGGCAAGAAAAAAATTTAAGGAAAAAGAAAGAAAATTTATATACAAAAATAGTTTATACAGTTACTATAATTCTATGTATAACATTGATATGCTTTATGTTAGGAATATTCAATTATGAGCCAATTTCCATATTATCCAATAGCATGTACCCAGCATTTACTAGAGGAGATGTGGTTATTTATAAGAAGTTAAGTAATAGTGAATTAGAAAATATTCCGCTAAATGCTATTATTATTTATAGTATAGGTGAACAGAATATTGCACATAGAGTTATAAAAATAATAAAAGAAAATGGAAATGTATTATATAAAACAAAGGGAGATTATAATAATGGACCAGATATGGATTTAGTACAATTAGAGCAGATTAAAGGAATATATGTGTTTCATATTAAATATATCGGGTATCCGTCAATCTGGTTATATGACTATTTTAATAATAGTGTGACAAAAGTTGAAACAAAGTGAGGAGGTAACAGTATGAGTAGAAGCAGATATAGGGGTACAATTAAACACAATATAAAGATAGATTATATTATTATTTTAATAATGCTAATGTTTATAATTGGAGGGATGCTTATAAAATTTGGTATGGATTTTTCACAAAATGGAATACCAATATATAGTTATACAATAGAGAGAAATG
The DNA here is from genome assembly GCA_947626025.1 of uncultured Clostridia bacterium. Classification (GTDB taxonomy): domain Bacteria; phylum Bacillota; class Clostridia; order TANB77; family CAG-508; genus CAKPSH01. The sequence continues at coordinate 108,322 of CANQQQ010000001.1, read as the reverse complement.
ATAATTATGAAGTCCTACTAAAACCGAATAGCTTGTATGAAAGCGAGATACTTCCATCTGGCGGATATTATGCTTCTAAATCAATTAATGATTATATAATTAATTTTAACTATAGATTTAAAGGAAATAATAAGGTAGATATTGATTATAATTACAATGTTACTGCTAATCTAATTGGTACGGTAATAGATAACGATAATCAAGAAAAACAAATATGGAATAGAAACTTTATATTACTTGAGAATAAAAATAATAATCAAAGCAACAAAGACGAGTTCTTAGTAGATGAAGAGATAAATGTTGACTATGAGTATTATAATGAATTAGCACGTACTTATGAGAAAACTTATGGAATAACGATTAATTCAGTTTTAAAATTGCGCTTAAATATTAATTATAATATTAATTATTTAAAATTAGGAATTGATAATAAAGAAAAAGTTGAAGATTATATAGAACTAGACATTCCTATAACAAATACAGTAACAGAGGTTACAGAAAACTATGAAAAAAATACGACTAAGGATATCTTTATGCAAAATAACAATATTAAGATTATTTATATTATATGTTGCATATTAGGTGGATTATTTATAATAACTGCTGTAATAATTACTATTATAAAAATAAGAAAAAATAAAGAAGACCATAAAAATTTATATGAAAGCAATATAAAACGTATTATGAGATATTATAGGGACTTAATTGTTACTATAACCAATGAACCCAATATAGAAAAGCTAAACATTATGAATGTGGATTTATTAGAAGATTTAATTGATTTAGCAGAACAAAATAACAGTAATATAATTCATTATGAAGTTGATAAAGATAAGAAAAGCAAATTATATGTAATTCTTGATAATTATGTCTATATATATACAGTAACAGCAGATAAATTAAGATAGAAATAATAAATAGGAGAGAAATTTTGAGTATAAAAAGTATATATCTCAACTCTCCTATTTAATGTATTTGAAATAAGATACCATTGCAAAATATTATTGAATAATGTATAATAATAGTTGTAAATATGCGGGTATAATTTAGTGGTAGAATGTCATGCTTCCGACCTGATAGCGCGAGTTCGATTCTCGCTACCCGCTCCAAAATGCGTTTTCGTCGAACTACTTGTAATTATTGATATAAGCAAGTTTGAAGAAAACAAAAGTGAATATCATTTCACAATATATAAGTCGATTTAGTCGGCTTATTTTTTTACATTTTACAGTATTTTACAATACTGAATGTAAAAAATAGCCTCAAAATATTGAAAAAAGGAGGTTTTTGTGATATGATATCTACAGTAAAAAGAGAAATAACAATAAATAAAGAATTACATTCTAAAATTGAATGGGCTTGCACTTTTAGTAATTGTGTACCAAAGATAAAGAATGGTAATTTGAGAATGATAGAAAAAACTAATATTGCTTATGTAGAGCCACATAAAGTATTCATAAAAAATAAGTTATATTTATTTTTTAATGAACACGAATATTTTTACATAGGTAACTTAGCAAATAAATATCCACTCTCAAAATTAAGAGATTTTATCAATGGTAACTAATACTAGAAGTTTTCTTTATTTTTCAGCAAGTAGTATAACAATTAAATAATAAAGTTAGTTTAAAGTGTTAGTTAGCAAAAAAGCTTTCTAGCACTTTATTGTTTTTTGGAGGTAGTAAATGGAGAACGAAGAAAAGAAAATTGCAGGTATTTATATTAGAGTAAGTACTGAAGATCAAGCACGAGAAGGATTTAGTTTAGGAGAACAAGAAGAAAAACTAAGACAATTATGCAAGTACAAAGATTTTGAAATATTTAAAGTTTATAAAGATGCAGGTATTTCTGCAAAAGATATGACTAATAGACCAGCCTTTCAGCAAATGTTAGAAGATATGAAGGCAGGAAAATTAAATTATATAGTTGCTTATAAACTAGATAGAGTAACAAGGTCAGTTCGTGATTTAGAGGTTTTAATTAGTACTCTTGAAAAATATCATTGTTATTTAATTTGTGATAGAGATGATGTAAATACTAGCACAGCAAATCGGTCGTTTTTTTGTTAGAATGTTAACTGTTTTATCCCAATTAGAAATTGAAATAGTAAGTGAGAGAACAAAATTTGGACTAAATGGAGCAATAAAAGCAGGTCATATTCCTCGGGAAAGTACCATTAGGCTATTATAGAGATACAGATAAAACTCTAAAAATTGATAATAGTACAAAAGATGTAGTTGTAAGAATATTTGAAATGTATTTAGAAGGTAAAAGCTATCAAACTATTGCAAATATTTTAAATAAAGAAAAAGTATTATATCCAGAAAAGAAACATTGGATTGATTCTACTATTGATAGAACTATAAATAATAAAATCTATATGGGAGATTATGAAAGATATAAATATGATAACGACAAAGAAACAGAGTTATTTGTAGATGTAGTACCACCTATTATAACAAGAGCAATGTGGGAAGAAGTACAAAAACAAAAAGAGAAAAATCAAAGAGCATATTGTAGAAATAGAGTTTATATATTCTTTCAAAAACTTGTATGCCCTACTTGTGGCAAGATAATGACCTGTAAAGGCACAGGTGGAAAGAAATCTAAATATATGTATTATTATTGCGATAATTGTAATTTATACTATAACGAAGATGAAATTGAAGATTGCTTAATTGATTATATATTAGACTTAGTAGAATACGACTTTCATGTAAAGAAGTATTTTTACCCTATACTTGCTGAAACAAAAAATGATGAAAGTAAAAAAATAACTGAAGAAATAACTAAATTACAACAACAGAAAGACAGATTAAAAAAAGCATATATGGCAGGTATTTTAGAAATGGAAGATTTTTCAGAAGATTATAAACTAATAGAAGAAAAATTATCTGTTTTAGAAAATAAAAGAATTGATGCATTAGATTTTGATAAAGAAACCTATAATCCACAACATATAATGGCTGAAAGGGATATAGAAAGAGAAAAACTAACTGAACACCAAATGTATAAAGATGTTTTATTGAAACTATGGACTATGAAAAGTAAAGAAGAAAAGCAAACATTTATATCTAAATTTATTGACAATGCTACATTAAAGAAAAATAAAGATGGTGGTTTTGAAATAGATAAAATAAATTTTAGAAGTAGTTTTATAGAACAAATAGACAAGCTGTATGATAAAGGTGTTATAGATGTTCCATCTATGATAGAAAGAAATGGAAAGCTAGAAGATACTAAAATTAGTGTAAATATGAACAAAGAACAGTTAGATGATTATTTAAGTACATTGAAAAGAGAATTAGATATAAATTATAAAGATTTAGGAGAATATTACTTTCATGATGATAAAATTGATGAAAATTATGACACCAAAACAGAAGTTGCAAAAATTAGAAATAGAGCCATAGAATTTAAAATAAAGAAAAACGAAAAGATTATAAGACTTGTAGCAATGAAACAATTTAAAAATTATCTAGCAAAACCAGAAGGAAAATTACGACTAGGACTTGTTACTCATATTACTTCAAAGGACAAGCATAGATAATTGTTGCAACTATTACTTCATATATTGCCTATGTTGCAACAACAAATTAGCGAGGACAAATTTGTATTTGCAATAAGCAAATGTAAATTTTGTACCGAGTTAATTTGAATAAATTTTATCCCATTTGGGAAAAAATTTATTGCCTCGCAGAGCCCCCGAGTTTTGATAAGAGGTCAAAACTCATAGGGGGTTAGGAATATTGACCAAGGTCAAATTCCTATGCTTCGAAGCAATGTCAAAGGGAGGAAAAAGATGAGCGAAGAATTAGCATATTCTATTCACTTAGGTAGTGATAAAAATAAAACAACAAAAGCAAAAGAGATTGCAAAGAATAATCCATCAGAAACAACATCATTTTCAAATAATGGAATACAAAATTCAACTCAACTTTCAAAAGTAAATAAACACAATTTAAGAGATTATGATAATGATAGAGAAAATATTTGTATTATTTATGGAACAGATAATTTATATAAAGATGTTCAAAACTTGTATTTACAAGAATTTGAACAAGCAAGAATCGAATATAATGCAAAGCAAAGCCGTGATAATAGGAAAATACAAGATTATTTTAAGCATATATCAAAAGATAAACAAAAAGATTTAGCTTGTGAGTTTATAATTGAACTTGGAGATATGGATTTTTGGAATGATAAAGATACAAGTTATAGATTAGGAATGGTAGATGTATATAAAGAACAAATAGAAGATTTAATGAAAATAATACCAGAGTTTAAAATTGCTAATGCAGTAATACATTTTGATGAAATCTCTCCACATTTACATTTAGTTGGTGTACCAATAAAAGATGACTACAAAAAAGGAATGAAAAAGCAACCTGCTAAATCAAAAGTGTTTACAAAAGAAACTCTAACAAAATTACAAGATGAAATGAGAGCTTGTTGCATAAAATCATATAATAAAGTTTATTCAGAACATTCTTTATTAAAACAGAAGAAAAAAGGAAGAAATCAAGATATAAATATTAAAGATATGGGAGATTATAGACAAATAAAAAAACAACAAGAAAAGAAAGAACAAAAACTATTTGAGGCTAATAATCAAACAAAAAAACTTGATGATACAAGTAAAAATATAAATGAAATATTAGATAATTTAAAATCTGCTAAGCTAAACAAAAACAATATGCTTATTTCAAACGAGGATGTACAGAAAATAAAAAAATATACAAAAGATGTAAAAGATATAACTGAAACAGTTAGAAGTGTAAATGACTTAAATATGGCAATTAAAGATTTTGAACATTCTACATTTGAAATAGAAAAAGAAAATCGTTCACTTAAATATCAATTAGAGTTGAAAGATGATGAAATAAATAATCTAAAAGGTGAACTATCTACAAAAGATAAAATTATAAATAAGTTACAAACTGAAAAGGAAAAAATAAAGCAAGAATTACAGAAATTTAAAGGCTTTTGGCATAATATTATGAGCCATTTTCACAAAAGAATTTGTTATGACAAAGATGAAAATTATAAAATCGTAAGTAACGACCTTTATAAAAATGGTATATTTGATGACAATGATAATGAAATTGCTAACAATATTTATAGAAAAGTAACTATACCAAATGAAAAACAAATTGAAAATAACAGAAAGAAAAACAATGATACAAGATTTTAATATGGAGGTAATTGGAATATGGAAAGTGAAAAAGTAAGATATTTGATAGATATGATAAACGATATGAATATAAAAGATAAATTAAGATTAGCAATATGTATGAGCAATAGTAGTTATACTAATCTAAAATATGATAAACCTAAAATGTATGCAAAATTTGATAAAATGTTAAAAGAAGTTGATGAGGAATATAGAACTACCTTAATAAATTTTGCTAAATATCATCTTATAATGTTTGCAATGGCTAAAATTATGGAAATGACAAAAGAAGAACAAAATCAAGTGGCATTGTATTTGTTTAATATTTAAAGCATAATGTATTTTTTCTTAAAATAACAAAGTGGCTAATCCATTATAGATAAGCCACTTTGTTATGAAATTTCATCTTATAGCAAGATCAGCGAAGTACATCACCTTTTTAGAACAACGCTGTATGCAATAAGAACGTTTCAGAACACAGAGTTTCTTTCCTTCTGTTTTTGCTTTTTTACGTTGAGCTTTTATATAAGCTCTCCGTTCAGATGGTGAGTCAAACCATTGTGTCCATTTTTTCATAGGTACACCTCCGAAAAAAATTTTTTATAAAACTCTTAAAGCATATTGCTCTCAATAATATTATACTATATTATCGTTAAATTTTCAATATCACTGTGCTTTTTGAAATTTGAATTTGTATAATGTCTAAATAAAGGTTAAAAGTGGAGTAAGATGTAATTGTATCTTACTCCACTCTATTCAGACAAATTTTTTATGGTGCCATTTTCAAACGGATAATTGTGTTGGGTTCTCGAACGGAGCTAACAGATGTATAAGCGATATCATCGGCTTCTACTTCATAAAGGACATACCATCCTGTGCCATAGAAACTATCATATATAATCATTGTTTCAGGATAGTCCTCTGTTGCTTCCCAAATAAGCTCCTTTCCGCCAAATCCGTGATTTTTGATAATTACACCATCACTTTGTTTCAAATTAGTGACAACAGTGTCATCAAAAAGGATCCACGCACCCTTAATCCGTTCTCCCATTTCAGCTAAGAAATCTAATGGGCATTTGTCCGTAGGCACAAATAAATCTTCTACTTTCATAGTAAGTCCTCCTTATAATTGTTTAATTTTTAGTGCCATTAGTTACAAATATGAGTTACTACGCTCATATTTAAATTATACAGTATTTTACATAAAAAAGCAAATTTCTTAATTATTCTATAACTATCAAATATTTATTATCAAATCTTAAAATAAAAGAATAATTATAATATGCTTATTTTGGAATCTTTTTTAGTAATTATTTCAATTTTATGCAGAATTTATATATAATTAAGAAGTCGTGTTTCCACGACTTCTATGCGTTTGTTATTTGGTTGGTGTGCCCTATCCAACATTTCTTTTGACCTAATATTAGGTGTGTAGCAGCACAATCTCTACTTCAAATAACTACTTATATTGTACTTTAATTATAACATTTTTATTCTTTTTTGTAAATAGTTTTGTTTTTTCCTCGTAATTTTATCAGATTGCTATTTCTAATTATCCAAGCAGTCATTACTGAATTTTGAGGATGTTTGTTATCATTAAGTGTATTCAATTTTACAACAACATTTAAATTATTATTTTCTAAATTGCTTAAAAAGAACAGTGTATCTACATTTTTATAATCTTCTATCACTTCCTGTGGATTTAAAACAGTATTATTTATATTATTAAGTATAATCTCATAATCATTTTTGTGTTTATTTAATATGTGTAACTTTCTTTCATCTGTTAACACCACATCATATGTAGTCAATTTATCTCCATATTCGCCAATAACCTTTTTATTCAATTTGCCTATATATTGCAATTTCTTACTTTGTTTATTATTATAATTATTCCTAATCGATTCCTCCTAATAAATTAAATTTTGTATTTGTATGTATATAATAAAATTTGCTATCTGCTATACATATTCCATTTATAATAATTTAAAATTAAATATTTTTGTTTTTTAGTCCTTTAAAAACCTCCAATAATTTAAATATTATTATTATATATATATCATATTTAAATGCAAAAATCTGTTGCAAAAGCAACATTTTTGCATTTAAAAAATTTTTCACTAAATTACTTGAAAAAATGTAAATCTTATGTTAAAGTAAAAACAATAAATCGAATTATATAAAAAGAGCAATTACATTACACACATATTTTTCGCATACCCGTTTCGTAATCGCTCCAATTTAAGACAACTTACGAACTAAAAAAAGTTTTGTAAGTTGTTTTTAGCTAACAGCAGATAATAAAATTAGGAGAGCAAAAACCTGAGACAAAAGCTTATGTCCCTTTGTCTACTAAAGTCCTTTTTTTAATAAATATTTTTACATATTAAATTAATAATAAAGCAATTTTTTTTATAGAGTAATAAAATTAGAATACAAATTGTTACAAAGATATTACAAAACAATTAAAAGTTTTTTACAATTTCCAGAAATTTCTTGCAATATTTCAATAAAAATTGTATAATATATTTAATAAGAGTTAACTTGTGAAGGAAAAAGGCTGGGTTCCCGAATGGGAGTAGATATACATTTGTATATCAAGAATCCTTTGCCCCTGGGGTTAACTCTATTTTTTTGTTTTCTAGCTTTATTTCCTCTATTAGATTAGAATTTTGTGTTAATAAATCTGTTACAAAGTTTATTAGATTTTGTGAACACATATATCTATTTGTTAAATTATGATGATAGAAATAAGTTTCATTTTGCTTTAAATTATATTTATTACATATTAATTTAAAATTCGCTTGATGTAAATCTATTTCAATGTCTTTTCTTTTTAAATTTTTCATTATTATTTCTCTAGCATTTTTTTGAGAATATGGAAATGTAGTATTTATATCTTTTATTTTGTCAACTATATATACAGCATCTTCTGCATTATTTGCAACTGCAAATGTAAGTTGTGCATCTTTGGCATTTTTTACCACCCTTAAGTTTAAATTAATATTTATTGCTAGTTTATTATTATTTTCATTTTCTAATAAACTGGTTGTTTCCTGTCTTAATTTTTTATAATTATTAAATATTTGGTCTCCATATGTACTTAATATTTCATTATCATTCAAACTAGCATTATTTGTTACTAATGATAAAAATGAAGTATCTATATTTTTGGTTATGTCTAATCCAAAAAAGTCAAACAATTTTTGAGAATAATTTAATGTATTTGCTTGTAAAAATGGTAAATATAAATTCTCCATTTCTTTTATAATAAAATGTGTTGATGTATTCCTTAAGTCAGCAATTATTTCTAGATTTTTTCTAGTTGGATCTTTTTCATTTGTGAATACTTTTTTTATACAATCTGAAAGTCCAATAGTTCTGTCAGGTTTATTTTTGAAGTATAAACTATCCATATCATTATTATTTAATATATATGATTTTAGTAAAAGCTCCCAAGCATTACAAATGAAGAATGCAAACCCTTCTAGTCTATATTTTATAGTTGGTTTATTATATATTTCTATTGCCAATAAAAAAGCTTCTTGTGATTTTTCTAACATTTTATCTATAAATTCATTTTTATTTTGTTTGTCTTCCATATTTGATATCTCCTTTGGTTTATGTAGTAAAATTTTTAATTCTAATATTTTATAAAATAATATCACAAAAAGTTGATATTTTCAATTAAATTATGCTTTTTATATACAATAATTACCATTTATAAACAGATATATACTTTTAAAAAATATTGATAATTTTTTAAACTTATGATAAAGTAATAGCAAGAAATATAAAAATAGGTGTTGAAGAAACAAAAACATATACATTTGAAATTGAAAAAACTGGAATGCATAGCAATATAAGAAAAATACTAAGTAAGATAATGTATGGGTAAATATCAAAAATGGTGTTTCCCACAAAAAGTTTATGCAATGTTAGTATACTCTATACTTGACGTATATAAAAAATTATGCTAACATATATTATATAAAAAGAGGAATAATTATGAATTTTAAAATATTTTTAAACCAATTACATCATCATTGTAGGAGCTTGTAACTATTGCTAAAAGTAGCGTAGGTACAGGCTAAAATTGCTTTGCCTACGATAGTTTAAAAGTATTAAGAATAGATATACTAAAAAGGCTATTTGTAGGAAGAAAAATTACTATAAATAGTCTTTTTGTAGTATATCGATTTTTTCTAAATAAAACTAAGTTTAAAAATATATAAAATTTATAATTATTCTAAAAGGAACGTAATTAAGATGAATAAGGTAGAATTAAAAGACATAAAAGGAAGAAGCGGTTATGAAATTAAGAAGGAATAAATCTGCAAAGAAAAAATATGAAATGGAAAAGTATTCAAGAGTAGACATGCGAAAACAGAGAAAATTAGAAAATTTATTCAATGTAATAGAAAAAATTGGAGGGATAAAAATTGAGTCAAATTAAATATTCTATATATAGACCTGCCGGTAATGATACAGCACTTGTGTATGGTACTAATTATACTAAAAAAATGAAGAAAAAAATTAACGATGCTATTATGAAGAAACATACAAATGTTGAGCAAGTTGGTTTTATTAATAATAATGGAAAAAAAGAACTACAAATGGCAGGAGGAGAATTTTGTGGAAATGCAACTAGAAGTGCAGCATATAACTATTTAGGTGGAATGCCAGGGGAAATACAGATATGTGTAAATTCAAAAGATAAAATTATAGCAGGTGTAGATAAAAATAAAAAAGCTTGGTGTGAAATACCATTAAATGAGAATAGTAACATTGTTACAGAAAAGGAAAATGGAGTTTTTATTGTTGAGATGAAAGGAATTACGATTATTGTTATTCAAGAATTTGAAGCGAAAAAGTACTTAAATAATAAAAATAATTTGAAACAAATTGGAAGAAATTTGATTGATAATTATAATCTTGTAAATAATTCGGCAGTTGGTGTAATGTTTTGCGAAAAGAAAAAAGGAAAAATAAAAATAAATCCGATTGTTTGGGTAAAGGATATAGATACTCTATTTTATGAAACAGCATGTGGCAGTGGAAGCACAGCAGTGTGTATAGTTGAAGCTTATCTAAAAAAACAATGTCAGAAAATTGATATAGTACAGCCATCAGGTTTAATAATTACAGCAACTGTAGACTATAAGAATAATAAATTTCAACGAGCGATAATTTCAGGAAATATTGAAAATGATGGAATGATATATTCTTTAGATTTATAGATTAAATATTAAGGAGGAAAAATGCTAAATAATAATTTCGTGAAATATAGGGATTTACTAACAATAAGTGATTATGATAAAGAAACAAATAAAGAAAAATTTGTATTAATACCATTAGAAGATGAGTATGTTTTTGGAAAGTACAAAAAAGGAATGGATATGTTAGAATATGGTAAGCAAATACCTGTTAGAAAAACAGTATATGATAAATTAATTAAGGTATCTCAAAAATTAAAAATCATAAATAAATCATATAAAATATTAGTGGTATATGGTTTTAGAGAAATAAAAAAACAAGAAATGTATTTTAATGATATTTTAAAAAATATGAAAAATGAATTTGAAGATGAAATTGATTTGTATGAATATATACATGAAAAAATTGCTGTACCGTCTGTTGCTGGACACCCAACAGGAGGAGCAATAGATGTAGCTATATATAATGACGTTTCAAAAAGCATATTGGATTTTGGAACAGAAATTTTGGATTATACTTCCAATAAATGTTATTATAAAAATGAATATATAAGTGAAGATGCAATTAAAAATAGAGAATTATTAAGAAAATTAATGCTTGAAGAGGGATTTGCACCATATGATGGAGAATGGTGGCACTTTTCATATGGGGATAAAGAATGGGCTTTTTATTATAATAAGGATAAAGCATTATATAATCAAATACAAGAATATAAATGTTTAGAGTTTTAGAAAATTATATTTCAGTGTATTATTGCAATTTTAAAGCATATATCACAATTTTACATAAAATAAGCATTTAGAAAAATATCAGTAACTTTATAGGGGTATTGAAAAATCAACACAATTATGGTAAAATAATTATGTTATATAAAATAGCCAGAAGGCGACTCTCGAGAGGAGGAATAATATGGCAAAAGGTAAAATAGTTACGAATTGCCCAAGATGTAAAACACAGAACCAGGTACAGGAAGACAATGTATACATGCGGGGAGACATGTCAACACATGTTAAGTGCAGAAAATGTCGTTTGCAGTTTAGTGCAATATTAAAAGAAGAAGATATAGAAGCACTTTATGAAGATGAACATTCAGTATATCCGCATGTAAAAGGGGAAGAAGACTATTTACTGGCGTCTCAATGTTATCCAGATTAAAAGATTGAGAATGACAACTGGCAGAGGAAAGTATTTTCCTCTGCCAGTTTTATTACAAAATTAAATAAAGATATAAAACTCTAATTATTAAATTATAATGCATTTTAATGGGAATTAATAGATTACCATTGAAAATTAGTAATAATTAATATATAATACATTTACAAAAGAATAATGAGAAAACCACTGACTCCGAAAAAATAAAATTGTAGAAACATATGAAAAATATATTAAAGTATTAAAATATAAATTTAAGGAGAGAGTATGGAGAATAAATTTATTTATAACAAAGAATTAATCTATACAATAGAAAGGAGCCAATGTAACAAAAAACATTTAATGAAAATATTAAGAAAGCACAAAGAGATAAAATTCGTTTCCTTTGTTGCAGTTGATTTAATGGGTAAAGACACAGATGAGAAAATACCAGTAGAATATTTTATAAAGAACATGGATCAACTAATAAATGGGGGAATTCAAACTGATGGTTCATCAGTTGATTTAGGAAATATAGCAACATTATCTGATGCTAGGGTTGATCTAATTCCTGATAAAACTGTAGATTGGTATGTTGATTACAATTATGAAAATATAGATTGTAAAACACACTTGCCAACAGGTACTTTACGAATATGGTCATATTTATTACATAATGGAAATTACATAGATTCAAGGCATATATTAAAAACTTCTCTAAGTAATTTAAAAAAATACCTAGTAGAAAAAATAAATAGTGATAGAGAAATACTAAATCATTATGGAATAGAAAAGATTAAGGATTATGAAGATATCCAATTTATGTTAGGAACTGAATTAGAATTTTGGGTAAGAACCCCATATGATTCAATAAATATTCACGAATTAGTATTATCACAATCACTAAAAGAGCAATATTGGAAGAGAACACAAGGAGTTGTTAGAACAGCATTAGAGCAAACTTTGGAAATACTAGAACTATATAAAATTAATCCAGAAATGGGACATAAGGAAGTTGGAGGAGTAGAAACTTATGTAGCAGAGGGCTCAAATGCACATATAGTTGAACAGCTAGAAATAGATTGGAAATATAGTAATGTAGTTAAAGCACTAGATAATGAACTAATGGTCAGAACAATAGTAAAAGAAATCTTTAGATTACATGGATTAGAAGTTAGTTTTAATGCAAAACCTATAAAAAAAGTAGCAGGAAGTGGTAAACATTGCCATTTAAGTATAATGCTAAATAAAGAAAATGGAGAAAAAATTAATTTATTAGAACCAGTAGAAGAAAATACTTATATGAGTAAAGTTGGATGGGGAATGATAATGGGAATATTAAAAAATTATGATTTCATTAACCCATTTATATCAAATACAACTGATTCACTAAATAGGTTAACACCTGGATATGAAGCACCAACACATGTAGTTGCTTCTATAGGAAAAAGCTGTAATGAAGAAAGTAGAAACAGAACAGTATTAGCTTGTTTAATAAGGGATAGAAATAACCCATTAGCAACACGATTTGAATTAAGATCTCCAAATCCAAAAACTAATATTTATATGACTATTTCAGCTATAAATGTTGCTATAATGGACGGATTAGACTTTACTTTGCAAAAGAAATTAAGTAATGATCAAATTGAAAGAGAATTTTGCAAAAACTTCAAAGATGAAGGAAGATATTTTAATAGAAATAAAATTTATAGAGAAGAAGAAGATATATTTGAAAAGTATACAGAACAAGAGAGAGACGAGAAATTTGGAGTATGTCCAAGGACTGTGTATGAAAATGTATCGAGATTAGATGAAAAAAATGTTGTTGAAAAAGGATTAGGAAGAGAAATTGTAGAAGCGTATAAAGATTTATCAATACAAAATTGGATATTGGACCTAGAGCAGAGAATAATACCAGAAAATAGGAAGAAGATTTTAGCATGCATAAAATTAGAAAATGATAATAAATATGATGAAGACTTATGGGAACAAATAAGTACTTTGAAAGAAGAGCTAGCAAAAGATGACAAAGATAAAATAAGTTTAATAAGTCAAATTGTAGAAAGTGCTAGAAAAAATGATTTTAAAAATATATCAGAATTACAAATAAAGATGGATAAAAAAATTGAGGAATTAGAGGATTTATACAATAAATATAAAAATAATCGAATATAGCTTATTAAAATTATGTAAAAATACCCCAAATTGTTAAAAAGAAAGTTTAACAATTTGGGGTATTTAATTCAAATTTGATTTTTGCAAGTTTTTATGTTAAACTATAATATATAATTATCAAGTCGAGGACTTGTTTTGTAAAAACTAAATAATAATATTAGGAGGTAAAAAAATGAAGAAACTATCAATGCTATTTGCAATTAGTGCAACACTATTTATAGGGTGCACAGGCAAGTTACCAGAGAACGTAGGACAGGTGAATGTTTTACAATGTGCAAAAGAAAGTGTTTTAACTCAACGGACAATGACATTAGAGTCAATTCTTGATAAGGTTGAAATACCAGAATTAATACCAAAAGATTCCTTTGCAACAATCCTATCATTTGGTGATACACTTTGTCATGAACCACTATTCAAAGCAGCTTATGACAAAGAAACAGGCAGTTATGATTTCTCTTATATGTTCAAATATGTGGAGGAATACTTTAAAGATGCTACAATAAGTATAGGAAATGCTGAATCGCCTATGGCAGGAGAAGAAAGAGGATATAGTGGTTATCCTACTTTTAATGCACCTGAACATTTAGCGATAGATCTAAAAGAACTAGGTGTAGATGTGATGACGACAGCAAATAATCATTGCTTAGACAAAGGTTTTAGTGGCTTGTCATCTACATTGGATTTTTTAGATGATGCAGGAATTGAGCATGTTGGAACTGCACGGGATACAGAGGAACAGGATACCATTTTGATTAAAGACTTAAATGGTATACGAACGGCTTTTCTTGCTTTTACCTATGGAACAAATGGGATTCCTCTTCCTTCAGGTAAAGAATTTTGTGTGAATTTAATAGATGAAGAATTTATACTAAGTCAAATTGAGCAAGCGAAAGCACAAGGTGCAGAACTTATTGTAGCCTCAATGCATTGGGGTGTAGAGTATCAAACTACAGAAAATGCAGAACAAGATAGACTTGCAGAGTTTTTAATTGAGAATGATGTAAAAATTGTCCTAGGGTGTCACCCACACGTGTTACAGCCAATGAAAATGTTGAAAGTTGTGAATGAAGAAGGAGAAGAAAAAGAGGGACTAGTGATATTTTCACAGGGAAATTTCTTTTCAAATCAAAAAAAGATAAATACGGGAAATACAGCAATTTTCAATATTGCAGTTAAAGAAAATGGGGTAACTGGTGAAGTAACAGTAGAGAGTGTTACCTATGTACCTATATATGTAAATATAAAGGAGGCAGGTGCAAAAGATAGGTACGAGCTATTAGATTTAAATGAAATCATCGAGAGCTATGAAAATGCTGAAGGAGTATGGTCAGAATCAATGTACAAATTAGCTATAGCAGAAAGAGACAGATGTTGCACATTGATTGGACCAGAGATAAACAACACAATTGAATAATTAAATCTAAGTAAAAAACGCACAACAATTGTTGTGCGTTTTTTATATAATAAGAAATTTATACAAACTTTGTATCAAAAAAATAGTATAATCATTATACCTTAAAGATTTTCTCATTTTATTGCAAATTTAAATCAGCAAGAATAAAAAGTAGTATAAGATAGCTTTATTATTCTTCTTCTATATCCAATAAAGAAAACACATCAGTATCATTATTTAATCCAACGATATTCATAACAACGCCTTTTCCAATAACATTACCATTTAAATTCTTTATAGCATTAATTATTGCTTTCATAGTATTTCCTGTTGCATAAATATCATCAACTATATAAAAGTTTTTATTTGCATACGTAGCATTAACTAGCTTAGGTAGTTGCATTTCATCCTTTCCATATTCTTTCTCATAATGAAAAGTGCATTCAACAGTTGTAGGAGGTAATTTTCCTTTCTTTCTAACTGGGATGCAACCAATTTTTAATCTATTAGCAAGAGCTGATCCAAACAAGAAACCTCTTGCTTCTGGAGCAACTATATAGTCTATTTTTTTATTTTGTAATTTTTCTACAAACATATCAATTATTTCCTCGAACGTCTCTTTTTGAAGAATAAGAGGTGTAATGTCAATAAACTCAATTCCTTCAATAGGAAAATTCTTTTCAGTTCGAATTTTTAGTTCATTTGTTAGAGCATTTTTTAATATTTTCATAGTACATTTCTCCTTTTAATAATTACATATAATAAAATTATATTATATAAAATAAAAAAAATCTATGGTTCTTTATGTATTTTTTTATTTCCTATCACATTAAATATATGCATAAAAATAGTCAGTATAGTATTTTCCATTAATAAATATAATTTTAAATATGTCTATTCCATTTTTATTCCATTTGTGGTATACTAAAAATGTTTAATGATATAATGGGTATAATCACTTTATAGAAAGGAACAAGTGATAGTTAATGAGAATACTATTTATGGGAACACCAGATTTTGCTGAGGAATCATTAGAAAAGTTATATAATTCTAGCCATGAGATTATAGGAGTTGTAACTAACCCTGATAGACCAAAAGGCAGAGGAATGAAAATAACAGAAAGTCCAGTAAAAAAGTTTGCTATAGATAAAAATATAAAAGTATATCAACCTCAAAGTGTAAAGGATGACAAAGAATTTATAGATGAAATTAGAAAATTAAATCCAGATATTATATGTGTTGTAGCATATGGAAAAATATTACCTAAGGAAATATTAGATATTCCAAAATTTGGGTGTATAAATCTACATGGTTCAATATTGCCTAAATACAGAGGCTCAGCTCCAATTCAATGGTCAATTTTAAATGGCGATAAAAAAACAGGAGTTACTACAATTTATATGAACGAAAAGATGGATGCGGGAGATATTATTTTAAAAGAAGAAGTAGAAATAGGAGAATATGATACTACAGGTGAATTATGGAAAAAACTATCTAATATAGGAGCAGATTTATTATTAGAAACTGTAAATAGAATTGAAAAAGGAACAGCACCTAGAATACCACAAGAAAAAGAATTCACTATTGCACCAATGCTAAGTAGAGAAATGTCAAAAATAAACTGGAATGAGAAGGCTATTAAGATAAAAAATTTGGTATATGGCTTAAATCCCATGATAGGTGCATATACTATATATAAAGGTAAAAAATTAAAAATTTGGAAGGTTAAAATCTTAGATGAATTTTCATTAGATAAACCAGGATATATAATAGAAGCAAGTGATAAAACAGGTTTAAAAATTGCTACACAAGATAAAGTGATTTCAGTTATTGAAATTCAGGGAGAAAATGCAAAAACAATGCCTATATGTGATTTCTTAAGAGGGAGTCAATTAAAAGTTGGCGATATTTTAGAATAAAGAGGTAAGTAAAATGAAATATTTCGGTACAGATGGTATAAGGAGAATTGCGAATACAGAGCTTACACCAGAGTTTGTATATAAAATTGCGAAGGCGGGAGCTTATGTATTAACAAAGCACGTTAAGGAAGGAAATAATCCCAAAATTATAATAGGTAGAGATACAAGAATTTCAGGAACATTAATAGAAAGTGCATTGACAGCTGGATTTCTAAGCAGTGGAGCAAATGTCGAACTTGTAGGAGTCGTACCAACTCCAGCAATGGCATATATAACGAAAAAAACAAATGCAGATATGAGTGTTGTTATTTCAGCATCACATAATACTTTTGAATATAATGGAATTAAGTTCTTTAGCAAAAAAGGAACTAAAATTTCTGATGAAATAGAAAATGAAATTGAAGAGGCTATTGATAGTGGAATTGCATTAAGTAAACAAATTAATCATCATGAAATCGGAGTATCAAAAATTAGAGAAGATTTAATAGATGATTATTTCAATTTTGTAGTTAATATTTTTAAAGAAGATATAAAAAAATACAATAGAGATGACTTTGTAGTTGGAATTGATACAGCAAATGGTGCAACTTTTGAAATTGCAGAGAGAATATTTAAAGAGTTAGGAATAAAATATAAAATTATAAATAACAGACCTAATGGAATTAATATTAATCAAAATTGTGGATCAACTCATCTTGAAGGGCTAAAAAAATATGTTATTGATAATAATTTAAGTATGGGTATAGCTTATGACGGCGATGGGGATAGATGCTTAACTGTAAATGAAAAAGGAGAAGAAGTTAATGGAGATATTATTATTGCTATTATAGCTGACTATATGAAAAAAAACAATAAATTAGAAAAAAACAAAATTGTTGCAACAGTAATGAGTAATATTGGATTGAACAAGTATGCAGAAAATAATAATTTACAACTTGTTCAAACTAAAGTAGGAGACAGATATGTATTAGAAGAAATGTTAAATAATGGGGGAAATTTAGGAGGAGAGCAATCAGGACATATAATTCTTTCTGATTTCAATTTAACAGGAGATGGAATAGTAACATCATTAATGACTATAAAAATTTTGTTAGAGGCAAGAAAAAAATTTTCAGAGCTTTGTAATATAGTAACAATATATCCACAAACATTAATAAATGTAAAAGTTAAAGATTTTGATATGGATAAATATCCAGAGATATCGGAATTAATTAGAAAAATAGAAAGAAATCTATCAGGAGAAGGTAGAGTATTAATAAGAAAGTCAGGGACAGAACCTTTAATTAGGGTAATGATAGAAGGAAAAGATAAAGACTACATAGAAGAATCAGCAAAGACTATTGCAAAGCTTATAGAAGAAAAAATGGGGTAGAAGAAAGGAAGATTATCATGAAAGAAAAACAAAAGTTTTATTTAACAACACCAATATATTATCCAAGTGGTAAATTTCATATAGGTACTGCGTATACAACAACACTTGCAGACGCTATAAAAAGATATAAAGAATTAAGAGGCTATGATGTAAGACTATTAACAGGACTTGACGAACACGGTCAAAAAATACAAAATGTAGCAATGAAAAACGGAAAAACACCTCAAGAATATGTAGATCAAATGGCAGAAGATGCAAAAAAATTATGGGCTAAAATGGATATTAGATATGACGATTTTATTCGTACAACAGAAGAGAGACATTCAAAGGTTGTAGAAGAAATCTTTGATAGGTTAATGGATCAAGGAGATATTTATAAAGGAGAATATGAAGGCTGGTATTGTATGCCATGCGAAACATATTTCACAGAAACTCAACTAGTTGATGGAAAATGTCCTGATTGTGGACGTGAGGTTAAGAAAATGAAAGAAGAGGCATATTTCTTTAATATGAAAAAATATGCTGACAGATTAATTAAATTTTATGAGGAAAATCCAGATTTTATACAACCAGAGTCAAGAAAAAACGAACTATTTAATAATTTCTTAAAACCAGGATTAGAAGATTTATGTGTAACAAGGACAACCTTCGACTGGGGAATAAAAGTTAGAAAAGATCCAAAACACGTGATATATGTTTGGCTAGATGCTTTAACAAACTATATTACAGCATTAGGATATTTATCAGATAATGAAACTTTATTTAATAAATATTGGCCTGCAGATTTACAGATTGTTGGAAAAGATATCATTAGATTTCATGGTATATATTGGCCAATATTCTTAATGGCGTTAGGTTTACCTATTCCAAAGAAAATTTATGCACATGGATTTATAATGATGAGGGATGGTAAGATGTCTAAATCAAAAGGAAATGTTGTTTATCCAGAAATGTTAATTGATAGATATGGACTAGACGCTTTTAAATATTTCCTATTAAGAGAGTTTACTTTTGGACAAGATGCTGTATTTACACCTGAAGGATTTGTTGAAAGATTTAATTTTGATTTATGTAATGATTTAGGAAATCTTTTAAATAGGACAATAGGGATGATGAATAAATATTTTGACGGAGTAATACCAACAAAATTAGAAACAAAAACAGAAGTTGATGATGAATTAGAAGATTTTACAATTAAAAAAATACACGAAATAGAGGACTGTATGGATAGTTATCATATAAGCAATGCATTAGAAAATATTTGGAGCATAATTTCAAGAACTAATAAATATATAGACGAAACCGCACCATGGGTGCTTGCAAAAAATGAAGATAAAGACAAATTAGCTTCTGTAATGTATCATTTAAGTGAAAACTTAAGAAGAATAGCTATAATGATTTTGCCAATAATGAATAATACTGGTAATGATATATTGAGACAATTAGGAATAAATGAAGGAGAACTTAAAGGGTGGG
The DNA here is from genome assembly GCA_947626025.1 of uncultured Clostridia bacterium. Lineage (GTDB taxonomy): Bacteria > Bacillota > Clostridia > TANB77 > CAG-508 > CAKPSH01. The sequence continues at coordinate 88,466 of CANQQQ010000001.1, read as the reverse complement.
AAAGCATAAAAGATAAAACAAAGATAAAGGAAGGAACTAAAGTTATTGAAAAAGGAGAGCCTTTATTTATGAGACTAGATATGAAAGAAGAAACGGAATATATAAAGAGCCAAATGAAAAAATAATGTATGAATTAGTATTGAATATAAGTTTTGCAAAAACAAAATTGTTTAAAAAAATTGAAATAAATTTAGGAGAAGAATATGAGAGATAAAATCATAATAGTAGAAGGACCACAAGGAACAGGAAAAACTACAGTAACAAATTATTTAAGAGAAAAAATGAGTGCCACAGATTTATATAGATTATCAGGAATTAAAGATCGAACAGAAAGTGGAAAAGAAAAAATCAAAATTAAATATGAAAAATTATTAGAGTATGTAGAAAGTTGTAAAGATATAAATATGATATTTGACAGAAATTTCTTTACAAATGAAGTATATGCTAGATTAGGATATCAAGATTATTCTTTTGCTGATGTCTATAAAAATTTATTAAATAAATTGGACAGCATCAATGCTGATATATATCTTGTAATTTTATACTTAAAAGATGAAAATGAATTTAATAGAAGATTAAAAAGGGATAAGCATGAATATCAAAAATTCGAAGCAGAAAGTAGTATATTGCAACAAAGAGAATATCTTAAATTAGCAGATGAAGTAGAAAAACAAACGAAAAATATTAAGGTAATAAGACTTAATACAGATAATGACGAAGATTTTGACATTAAAATGGAAAAATATTTTGGAGGTTTGTTTAAATAAAATGGCAAGAATAGGTTTCTATGGAGGTTGTTTTAATCCCCCAACAAAAGCTCATATTGAATTAGCTAAAAAAGCACAAAAAGAATGTAATTTAGACAAAGTTATATTTGTGCCAGTTGGAGATTTGTATCAAAAAGTAAGTATGGCAAAAGCGATTGATAGATATAATATGCTACAAATTGTATGCAGTGAAGAAAATAAGTTACAAGTATCTGATATAGAAATAAAATCTAATAAAAACTATAAAGCAATAGATATTTTTAAAATATTAAATGATGAGCACAAAGAAGATGAGAACTTTTTTATAATGGGTACAGACAATTTAAAGAATATAAAATCATGGAAACAAAGTGAAGAACTAATACATAATTTTAATTATATAATATTAGACAGAGGACTAACAGAAGCTAATAGTGTTATAGAAAATGATGAACTTTTAAAGAACAATAGAAAAAGATTTACTGTCATCAGAAATGATAAATTTAATAACTGTTCTTCAACAGACATTAGAACAAAAATTAAGAATGGAGAAAAACCAGAAAACCTGGATAATAAAATATATGAATATATACTAGAAAATAATATTTATTAATATAGTATAAAAGCAGGACATGTATTACAAAAACACATTAAATTTTCATATATAGACTTAAATTGAAAAGGAATGATAGTAATAATGAAAAAAATAAATAAATTTATTCTGTGGATTTTATTTATAATATATGAAGAAATAGTTTTTTCCTTAGCAATATTCAACTCAGTTAAATCATTAGGATATGTAATATTATTTAGTATGCTATTTTCTGCAATATTACTTTTATTAACAAATATAAAAAGAAAACTTAACATATTTCTTACTTATACATTTACTATAATGTTAATAAGTACTTTTATAGCACAATTCATTTATTATAATATATATCAAGCAATAATTTCATTTTATTCTGCAACTAATGCTGCGGGGCAAGTATTGCAATTCACAGGGACAATAATAGAAACTGCATTAAATAAATGGTATGTAATTATACTATTCATATTGCCTATTATTGGTCTTGTGGTATTACATAGAACAAAAAGAATTAATTTTAACAACGTAAAACCAAAACGAAAATTAAATTCAATAATAATTGGATTAATTGCGCAGATAGTAGCTTTAATTTTTATAATTAATACAGACCCTAATGAGATATATTCAAATAGAAACTTATATTATAATATAAATGCACCAACTATTTCTGCTAATAATTTTGGAATTTTAACAACTATGAGATTGGATTTACAAAGATTATTATTTGGATTTGAGGAAAAAACTACATTAACGACTAATGAAGAAACTATACATATAGAAGAAAAATCAGATGAAGAAGAAGTAGAATATAATGCTCTAGACATTGATTGGGAAAATTTAATAAGCAAAGAAAATGATAAAAATATGATTAATATTTATAAATATATTGCAAGTCAAGAACCAAGTAAAAAGAACGAATATACAGGAATGTTTGAAGGAAAAAATTTAGTAGTTTTTGTTGCAGAAGCATTTACAGACTTAGCTATTGATGAAAAAGTAACTCCAACTTTATATAAATTATACTCAGAAGGCTTTCAGTTTAATAACTTTTATACACCGCTATTCCCTGTTAGTACTGCTGATGGAGAATATATAACTGATACATCATTATTGCCAGAGGAAGGAACATGGAGTCTGGAAAAAGTAGAAAATAATTATATGCCATATTCTTATGCTAATATATTTGAAAAGTTAGGATATTCGTCACAAGCATATCATAATCATTCATATAACTATTATAATAGACATAAATATTTAAAGGGAATGGGATATAATTCATATTTAGCGAGAGGCAATGGATTAGAAAAGAGAACTGACCTTAGTAAGTGGCCAAACAGTGATTTAGATATGATAGATGTAACAACAAGTGATTATTTAAACGAAGAACATGAGAAATTTGTGGCATATTATATGACTGTAAGTGGACATTTACAATATACTACTACTGGTAATAATATAGTTAACAAAAACTGGGATGCTGTAAAAGATTTAGAATATTCTAATAAAGCAAAAGGATATTTGGCAGCGCAGATGGAACTAGATAAGGCAGTAGCATTACTAATAGAACGATTACAAGAGACAGGACAACTAGAGGATACTGTAATATTAATTAGTGGAGATCACTATCCTTATGGACTCACTCTTGATGAAATAAATGAATTATCAGAATTTGAAAGAGATGATACTTTTGAAAAACATCATTCAACAGCGCTAATATGGAATAGTGAAATGGAAGAACCTGTAAAAGTAGATAAAATAGCATCTAGCTTAGATTTATTGCCAACAATGTTAAACTTGTTTGGAATTGAATATGATTCAAGATTATTAATGGGTAGAGATATTCTTTCAGATAGCCCTTCATTAGTAATATATTCAAATAGAAGTTTTATAACAACATATGGAAAATATAATTCGCTAACAAACGAATTTCAACCTTCTACAGACATACCAGAAGATTTAGATACAGATGCGTATGTAAAAAATATAAGTAATATAATTTATAATAAATATCAAATGTCAAAATTAATAATAAATAATAATTTTTATAAAAAGTTATGGAATGCATTAGAGTGGAAAACAGAATGAAATATATGAATTGGGTACATCAATAAAATGTACCCAATTGTATTATTAAAAATACAATATGTCTTGAAAAAAAATTCCTAATGTTATAAAATCACATAAAAGTGAGGGTAACAAATGACAGAAGAAGAAAAAATAAAATTAGCAAAACAGAAAAATGTTAAAATTTATCCCATATACAAAATGTTTTCATGGGATTTATTGTTTTACTATTCAATTATTTTCTTATTTATGAATCAAATAAAAGGGTTATCTGCCTCAGACATATTTATAGGTGATGCATTTTATCTTATTTTCAAAATGATATTTCAACCTTTTATACCAATGATAGTAAATGTAATTGGAAAAAGAAAAGGAACTATTATTGGAAATATATTTCTTTCAATAAGTATTCTATATATTATGTTGTCCTATCCAATATTTCTGAACTACATAATTTTTAATATGATAATGGCGATAGGATTTGCTTTTAAGGGTACATGCGAAGCCACAATACTTCATGAGTGCATAGAGAATAATGAAAAGAAAAACTCAATTTTTGGCAAGATAGATGGAAGATCATCGGCATATTGGTATATGTTTGAAGCTGTTTCAGCAGTTACTACAGGCTTTTTATTTGTAATTAATGGGTATATTCCAATGTGTTTATGTTTTATATTTTGCCTTATAGGAACTTTAATTTCTTTCAAATTTGAACCCTATGAGGTTAAATTACAAAGAGATAAGAAAAAACATTCAATAAAAACACTACTTTCCAAAATAGATTTAGCAAAACAAGAATATTTATTTATATTAAAGTCAAAGAGATTACGTGCATTGTTATTATTTTCAGGAGTATTCTATGGAATGTTATATATACGTTCAACAATTACGAGTAGTATTCTTGTAGATATAGAAATTCCAGAGAAATATTTTGGAATTATTTCAGGTGCATTTACACTATTTGCCTCTATTGCAACATGGAAACAACAATGGTTTCATAAGAGGTTGGGTAATAAGTTACTTACAGTATTTTCACTAACATATTCAATATCTCTAGTACTGATTGGACTAACAGTTATAATAAATATAAATTACAAATTAACACTTATTATTACTATTTCTATGATGATAATCCAGAATATAATAAAAGGACCATATTATACACTAATAAAGCGATATTTAAATAGTTTTCCAAATGAAAATATTTCGGTAAAGATATATTCAGTTAATGGTTTAGTGGAGGCAACGTCAGGGGCGGTAATTTCGCTAATTGTATCTGTATTATTAAATTATACAACAACAGCTTATAGTGCTTTAATAATAGGAATAGTAGCATTTATTATATTTATAAATATACTAGACTATATGAAAACGAGAATAGGACTAAAGCCAGAAGAATATAGAAAAGAAGATATTGAATTTATTCCACAAGTTAGTGAATTAGAAAATATACGAGAAGTAGAAATAGCAGTAGGAATGGACAAAAATGGAGAAACAACAATAGAGATTAAGTGAATGAAGGGAAACTACCCTTCATTTTTTCTTATATTTTGAATTAGTAACAATAACATTAGGAGAATTACGTAATTTAAATAATTCAGAAAATAAAATTAAGAACAAATAAACAAATACAAATACAGCGATTTTTATCATTACAATCAACTTTCTACTAGTTAGATAATAATCAAAAGTATCAAAGATAAATTTTATAATAAGCACTAAAATTAATGGTAAAACAACGCAAAATACATAATCAAAGTGAAAGTGTGTTTCTTTATGTAACTGGTATAAGCTAACACAGAAATTAAAAATTTCACTTATATATAAAATTATAATATATCCATAGATACCATAAATCGGAATAAATGAATATATCAAAGTAATTGTTATAAATAGGTCAGCAATATTGCAATACATAACTTCAACTTGACGATCAAGACCTTTTAACATTGAATCAATAATAGTATCTAAGTACATAAAAATTAGTATAGGACATAATAGAATTACAAATTGTACTGTTTCTAAATTATGATATACAATAGTACAAATTTCTTCAGTAAAAGTAAGGAATATACCAATCATGCAAATAGAAAATACAGAAGCAATTTTAAAAATAAAGCAAATAATCTTATTCATGGTAGTGTAGTTTTCGTTAAGTTTAAAACTAGCAAATTCAGGTATTAGAAGTCCAGCAAAAGAATTTATAAAAACGCTAGGAAACATAATCAATGGAAATGTCATACCATTAATTAGTCCATATTGTGAAAAAGCTAAGCTAGATGAATGAGTATATTTTTCCAATCTCATTGGTATTAAAGACTGTTTCAAAGTTGAAAGACCAGAGCGAATAATAGAAGTAATAGCAACAGGTAGAGAAATCTTTAAAATCCTTGAGATATAATTACCACTTCTTGTGTCAAAAGAGCAAATCTTTTTCTTATCAATATAATAAAGAATATAAGACGACAAAAATTCAAAAATACTTGTAATAGTACTAGAAAGCACTAAAAATGTGCACACTAAATCTATATTATTAGTTGGAAAAATATATATAAATAAACAAGTTAATCCTACGCGGATAAACAAGCTAGAAATCCTAACAAGAGAAGTTTTTGAAACTTTTCTTACACCAGAAAAATATCCAGAAAGTGAAGTGGTTATAGACACAAAAGGTAGACTTATTGCTAATATATATAATGGCCTTACTGAAATTTTGTTAGCTAATAAATTGGATACTAAAAACGGTGCACTAGAAAATAATATAATAGCAGCTAATATTCCAAAAAATAAGCTATAAAATATACATTTTCTCATAGCAGAAATAACACCATTAGATCCATTTGTATCAAACTCTTCTGCAACAATACGAGTAGCAGCGAGACTAATACCAGCATTAGCAATAGTAGTTGCAAAAAGATAAACAGACATTATAAGTTCAAAAAGACCTGAACCTTCACTACCAATCTTATTTGCTACATAAACGCTAAAGAACATATCAATGGATCTAATTAGAATTGATGTTAATGTTAAAATAACTGTATTAAATAAAAAAAGTTTAAGACGACTCATATAAACATGTATATTAATATATAGTACAAAATATGAAAATTTAGTTATAAAAACATTATCAAAAAATGAAAAAAATTACCTACAAAAAATTTAACATTTATATTGATTTAATTATTATAAAATGGTATAATATATTTAAGTAAAGAGAGAATAAAAATATCCCTGCGTAGTGCGCTTATGAGACAGAAATTTTAGAACCTACAAAGTAATGGATACGGGAGTCGAGCTCTTGATATGGCGTGTATGCTTGCACTTTCTTGAAGAATTTTAAAGCAAAATTCTGTCATTAAAATAGTAAGAAACCCATGAGTATTAAGGTAGACACCCACCTGTGTATAACAGGTCCATAAAATTTCTTGAAAGTACGGCTAATGTGGGGGTATTTATATTTAGTAAATAATGAATAAATTAGTATATGGATAGATTATGTATCTGTCCTTTTTTAATTTGAAAAAATATAAAAAAATTGTAGAAATTTGTTTACTTTTTTAGAAAATTAATATACAATAAAATTGATAGAACATAAGATATTTATTGGAGGTTATTTATGAAGATATTAATGCTTACATGGGAATATCCACCAAGGATTGTAGGGGGAATCGCTAAAGTAGTATACGATTTATCAAAAAGACTAATTAAAGATGGTCATGAAGTAACAGTAGTGACATATAAAGAAGGCGATGTACCATATTATGAAAATGATAAAGGAGTAGAAGTATATAGAGTAGACAATTATATTATTAACCCTAACAATTTTATAGATTGGATTCTGCAATTAAATTTCAATTTAGTAGCTAAAGCCAATGAAATAATGAATAAAAATGGAAAATTCGATGTAATACATGCACATGACTGGCTTGTTGCAAATGCTGCAAAAACATTAAAAAACTCATATAATATTCCAATGGTAGCAACGATACATGCAACAGAATCAGGTAGAAATGGCGGAATAAGAGATGAACAACAGAGATACATAAATGATACCGAATGGATGTTAACATATGAAGCATCAGAAGTAATAGTTAATAGTAATTATATGAAAAGTGAAGTTCAGAGATTATTTGGATTACCATTTGAAAAAATCAATGTAGTTCCAAATGGAATAAATTTAAATATTTATAATGGGATAGAAAGAAATTATGAATTTAGAAGAAGATATGCTAGAGATAATGAAAAGATAGTTATGTGTGCAGGAAGACTTGTATATGAAAAAGGTTTCCAATATTTAATAGATGCAGCACCAAAAATTTTAAGAAATTATAATGATGTAAAATTTATAATAGCAGGAAAAGGTGGGATGTTAGAGGAACTTAGAGCAAAAGCTAATTATTTAGGAATAACAGATAAAGTATATTTTACAGGGCAATTAACCCCTAAAGAATTATATACAATGTATAGATGTGCAGATATTGCAGTATTTCCTAGTACTTATGAACCTTTTGGTCTAGTGGCAATAGAAGGAATGTATGCAGGTACACCAATAGTTGTTTCAGATGTTGGAGGACTAAATGAAATTGTTGAACATGGTGTAACAGGAATGAAAAGCTATGCTGGAAATTCTAATTCGTTAGCTGATTCAATACTAGCACTATTATTTGATCATCAGTTAGCATATAATGTTGCAAAAAATGGAAAAGCAAAAGTGAAAGAAGTATATAATTGGACAAAAATTGCACAAGATACACATTTTATATATCAAAAAGCAATATGCGAAACAGTTGCGGAAAAACAAGCAAAAGAAATTGAACAAGAACGCGCGAAGAAAACAAAAAAGCTAAGACAATCAAATTTGATAAACTTTGTCAAACAAGAAACCACTTATGCGTAATTATAACAATGGATTGCATGGGTAATGCAATCCATTGTTAATAATATAAGAACGATGCAAATTTAGTTAATTTATGGTAATAATAAAATGGAGAAGAATTTATAATTGGACATCAATTGTAAAATAGCATAAAAAATTAAGGAGGAATAAAATGAATGTATATGATACAGTAAATCAATTAGCAAAAGAAATAAAAGCATCAGAAGAATATTCAGAATATCAAAAAATGAAAGAAGTTGTAAAACAAAATATAGAATTAAAAAAGAAAATAGATGATTTTGAAAAAGCTAGATATGAAACTCAAATATCTACAATGAAAGGAGAAGAACCAACCAAAGAGCAAGTGGAAAACTTACAAAAGATATATTTAGAACTAATACAAAATGATATAACTAAGAAATATTTAGATACTGAATTAAAATTTAATACAATGTTATCAGATATAAATAAAATATTAGGAGAAGCAGTACAAGATATAATTCAATAATAGGAAGGAAAATTGTATGAACAAAAACTGGCAGTATTATGAGCCTGACAATAAGTTAGCAGAAAAAATCTCTAATACATTTAAGATTAGTAAATTACTAGCACAAATATTAATAAATAAAGGATTAACAGAGGACAGAAAAATAGATATATATTTAAACCCAAAAAGGAATAATTTTTATGATCCTTTTTTAATGCCTGATATGGAAAAAGCTGTTGATAGAATAATAAAAGCAATAGAGAACAAAGAGAAAATATTAATTTATGGGGACTATGACGTAGATGGAATAACAAGTACAACTGTATTAAAAAAGTTTTTAGCAGAGAGAGGGATAAATGCAGAATATCATATTCCAAATAGATTAAAAGAAGGATATGGACTAAGTAAAGAAGCAATAGAAGAAATAGCTACCTTAGGTATACAATTAATGATTACAGTTGATTGCGGTATATCTGGAGTAGAAGAAACCGAATATGCAAAGAAATTAGGAATTGAGACAATAATTACAGACCATCATGAACCAGGGAATATTGTGCCTAATGCATTTGCTGTAGTAGATGCTAAGATTAAAACTAATAAATACCCATTTAATCAATTAGCAGGAGTTGGAGTAGTATTCAAGTTAATACAAGCTTTAAGTATAAAATTAGGATTAGATGAAAAAGAGTATTTAAAATATTTAGATTTAGTATGTTTAGGAACAATATCAGATATAGTTCCTTTAATAGATGAAAATAGAGTTATTGCAAAATTGGGACTTAAACTGATTAATGTAACAAAAAACTTAGGATTAAAAACATTGCTTGTATCATCAGGATACACAGCAGTTGACTCGAATACCATTTCTTTTGGAATAGCTCCAAGGATAAATGCATGTGGAAGAATGGGATTTGCAAACGAAGCTTTACAACTGCTATTATCGAATAATAAAGAAGAAGTACTAAAATATGCAGAAAATTTGAATGAATATAATAAAGAAAGACAAGAAAAAGAAAAGGAAATTTTTGAAGAAGCTATAAAACAAATAAATGAAGAAGAAGAAAAAAATTCTGCTATAATTCTCGGCGGTGATGGTTGGCATCATGGAGTAACAGGGATTGTATCCTCTAAAATTACAGATATGTATTTTAAACCTAGTATATTAGTAGGATTTGAAGGAGAAGAAGGGAAAGGATCAGGAAGAAGTATTCCAGGGATAGATTTACACGAGGCAGTATTAAAATGCAGTGGAAAGCTTGAAAAATTTGGCGGACATGCTATGGCAATAGGATTGAGTCTGAAGAAAGAAAATTTTGAACAATTCAAGAAAGAATTAAATGATTATTTAAAATCAATAGACATAAGTCAAATAAGACAAATTATTATGATTGATGTAGTTGCTAGTTTAAAAGATATAAATATAAAAACAGTTCAAGAATTAGAGGCTTTAGAGCCATTTGGAGAAGTAAATAGAATGCCAATTTTTTGCTTTAAAAATTTAAAAATAGATTCTATAAGAGCATTGACAGAAGGAAAACATTTAAAAATGAACTTAAGAGATGATAACATGGTTATTAGCACTATAGGTTTTAATATGGGAGAAAAAGTTCAAGAATACAGAATAGGTGATAGAATAGATGTAATAGGAAGTTTAGAAATAAACGAATATAATGGAATGAAGAATATACAATTAAATCTAAAAGATATAATGAAATCATTATAAAAATTTATACAAATATTTACAAATGTCGATTTTTGTGATATAACAATATTGGTCAGGCTAACTAGTATATGCTCCGATGGATTAATTAACCATAAAAGGGGGCTTAGAGATGTTAGAATATGTTAAAAAATATAAACAATGGATGAATGATGAAATATTTGATGAAGAAACTAAGCAAGAATTGGCTAAAATTGAAAACAACAATGATGAAATAAAAGACAGATTTTATAAAGATTTGGAATTTGGAACTTCTGGCTTAAGAGGAATTATGGGTGCAGGAACGAACAGGATGAATTATTATACAGTAGGAAAGACAACTCAAGCACTAGCAAATTTTATAATAGGTGAAAAAGGCCAAAAGCAAGGAGTAGCTATTGCTTATGATTCAAGGAAAATGTCTCTTGAATTTGCGAAACGTGTAGCTTTAGTATTAAATGCTAACGGAATAAAAACATATTTATTTGATGCATTAAGACCAACTCCAGAACTATCTTTTGCAGTTAGAGAATTAAAATGTATAGCAGGAGTTGTAATAACCGCGACACATAATCCGCAAGAATATAATGGATACAAAATTTACTGGTCTGATGGTGCACAAATAATACCACCAAAAGACAAGCAAATAGCTCTAGAAATGAAAAAAATTGAAGATTATTCACAAATAAAGTTGATTTCTGAAAAAGAAGCAGAAAAACAAGGGCTATATAATATAATAGGAAAAGAAATAGATGATAAATATATTGAGGAATTAAAAAAACTTATATTAAATCCAGAAATAGTCAAAGAAATGGCAAAAGACTTAAAAATCGTATATACGCCATTTTATGGTACAGGCAAAGAACTTGTTAAAAGGATTTTAAAAGAATTAGGTTTTGAAAAACTATATGTTGTTCCAGAACAAGAGCAACTAGATGGAGAATTTAAGACTTTAGTATCACCAAATCCAGAAGATCCTAAATCATTTGAACTTGCATTAGAGTTAGCAAAAAAAGTAGATGCAGATATAGTTTTAGCAACTGATCCAGATGGAGATAGATTAGGAATTTATGCAAAAGATGTAAAGACTGGAGAATATAAGGAATTCACAGGAAATATGTCAGCACTTTTACTAGCTGAATATGAATTAAGCCAGAAAAAAGAAAAAGGTTTACTTTCAAAGAAAGGGGCACTTATAAAAACTATAGTTTCATCAAATATGGCTTCTAGAATGGCTAAAGAATATGATATAACATTAATAGAAGTGTTAACAGGTTTCAAATATATAGGAGAGCAGATTAAATTATTTGAACAAAATCATAAACACCAATTTATATATGGCTACGAGGAAAGCTATGGTTCACTAATGGGAACTTATGCAAGAGATAAAGATGGAGTGGCAGCAGCAATGGTTGCTTGTGAGGCTGCACTTTATTATAAAAAGCAAGGATTAACTTTGTGGGATCAAATGCTTAATATATATATGAAATATGGATATTATCGTGAAGAAGTTATAGGGATAACTTTAGAAGGAATAGATGGGGCAATTAAAATACAGAATATAATGACGAGGATGAGAAATAATGCACCTGTAATTCTAGGCGATTGGGAAGTAATGGCAATTAGAGATTATAGGATACAAGAAAGAAAAGAACTTAGCACAGGTCAAACTTCAAATACTGGGTTACCAGTAGCCGATGTATTATATTATGAATTATCAAATGATGCATGGTGTTGTGTAAGACCATCAGGAACAGAGCCAAAAATAAAATTCTATATAGGTGTTAAAGGAAATAGCTTACGAGATGCTAAGAGGCAAGCAAAAGCTTTAAAAAGAGAAATATTAAAATTAACAGAATAGATATATAAGTACATATCGAAAATTCTAACGATATGTACTTTTTTATATAAAATGAAATTATAACTTTCAAAAGTACATAATTATTTCTATTAAGATTTTTTTCACTTTAACCCGCAGACTTAAATATATAAGAACAAAGGGAGTTCAAAGGACAATTTATTCTTGCAAAAAAGAAAAATATATGTTATATATAATAAATATTAATACGAATGGAGAAAGATTATGCTAGAACCAATATTTTTTAAACCGATTTATAAACAAGTAGTCTGGGGAGGAAATAATATAAAAGAATTTCTAAATCGAGATATAGAGGAAGAGAGTATAGGAGAAAGTTGGGAATTATCTGCACATATTACAGGCATAAGCGAAATAATAAATGGAGTATTTAATAATAAAAATTTATATGAATTATTTAATGATGAAACAAAACGAAAAGAGATATTTGGTACTAAATGTACAACTATGAGTAAATTCCCAATATTAGTAAAATTTATAGATGCCCAAGAAAATTTGTCAATACAAGTACATCCAGATGATGAATATGCAGAAAAATATGAAAATGATTTTGGTAAAAATGAAGTGTGGTACATAATGGATTGCAAAGAAAATGCAAAGATTGTCTATGGATTTAAGGATGAAGTCAAAAAAGACAATTTGGCAGATGCAATAGAAAATATTGAAAATAACATAAGATATATAGAGGTAAAAAAAGGTGACTTTATATCTATACCAGCGGGAACAATTCATGCAATATGCAAAGGAATTCTATTATGTGAAATACAGCAGAGTAGTAATGTTACATATAGAGTATTTGACTGGAATAGACTTGGTCTAGATGGGAAACCAAGAGAATTACATAAAGAAAAAGCAAAAGAGGTAATAAATTTAAATGCTAAGACTCAAATTTCTAATTATTATAATATTAAAGATGATATAAATATATATAATTCAAAATACTTCAATATAGATTTAATTAATATAAAAAATACAATTATAGAAAAATCAAATAAAGAATCTTTCATAGCATATATAGTTTTAGAAGGAATGGGAATTATAAAAAAGGAAGATTTTATAAAACAGATAAAAAAAGGAAGTGTATTTTTAATTCCAGCAGAATTAGGCGAATATAGTTTAGCTGGAAATATGAAGTTAATGAAAGTATATTTATAAAAATTCAAAAAAAATGTTGTAATTATTTTTTTTATTGATATAATATAAAAGATATTAAAATAAAAAATCTATTAGAGAGGTTTTAAAAGAAGGGAAATGAGATATTATGAAAAAAGTAGCAATTTTAGCAAATGGTGGCGATGTGGCAGGATTTAATGCCGTAATTAGAGGAATTGTAAAAACAGCAGAAACAAATGGCGTAGAATGTTATGGATATATAGAAGGATATAAAGGGTTGCTAGAAAATAACTATATAAGATTAGATTCTGCATCTACAGCATCAGGAATTTTACACAAAGGTGGTTCAATAATAGGATCTTCAACAAACTCTAATGTTTTCAATTACAAGGTCGTAGAAAATGGACAAACTGTATATAAAGATCTATCTGATATATGTGTTCAAAACGTTAAAGATGCAGGTTTCGAATGTATATTTACATTAGGTGGAGATGGTACACAAAAATCTGCAAGAGACTTTTCACTAAAAGGAATTAATGTAATAGGAGTGCCTAAAACGATAGACAATGACGTAGCATGTACAGATATTACCTTTGGTTATAATACAGCAGTATCAGTTGCTATGGAAGCTCTTGATAGATTACATTCAACTGGCGAAACTCATCATAGAATAATGGTATTAGAAGTTATGGGAAGATATGCTGGATGGATTGCCCTTGAAGCAGCAATAGCTGGAGGAGGAGATGTAGCTTTAATCCCAGAAATACCTTATGACTTAAATAAAGTTGCTGATAAAATAAAAGATAGAATAAACATAGGAAAAAGATTTAGTCTTGTAGTTGTTGCTGAAGGAGCTAAACCAATAAATGGTGAAATAACAATAAAGGGAACTAGAGACAATGGAAAAGGTGTCGACAATACAAAACTTGGTGGAGTTGGAGAAACTGTAGCAAAAGAATTAGAAAAATTAACAGGATTAGAGGCTAGAAATACAACATTAGGTTATATGCAAAGAGGAGGAACACCTACAGCTTACGATAGAGTACTATCAACAAAATACGGCTCAAAGGCAATGGAATTAGCACTAGAAGGAAAATTCGGAGTATTAACTGTATTGAAAAACGGAAAATTAGATTCTGTATCTTTAGAATATGTTGTAGGAAACAATAAAGAAATAGGTGCAGTATCAGGAAATACAGAAAATAGTAACATAAGGAGAGTAACAATGGATGACGATTTAGTAAAAACAGCAAGAAATATAGGAATATCTTTAGGAGATTAATCAAAAGGGCACATATATGTGTCCTTTAACGTTTTTATATTTTATATGGACACATTAAATGTGTCCATAATCTTTTCTTGAATATTTGCCTAATATAAAGTATTATGTTATAATACGTATATTATTATTTTTAAGGAGACTGAGTTAAATGATAGATTTTAAGAAAGAAATAGCAAGTATGATTAGTGAATGCACACAAATAAATAATGAAGAATTAGAAACATATATAGAAATTCCACCTGATGACAATATGGGAGATTATGCATTTCCTTGCTTTAAATTGGCAAGGACTCTAAAAAAAGCACCACCAATAATAGCAAATGAAATAAAAGAAAATATAAAGATTAATAATAAAATAATCGATAAAATGGAAATTGTTGGTGGATATTTAAACTTCTATATAAATAAAGATACATTGATATATAATGTTTTACATGAAATGGAGAGTAAAAATTCAAAATATGGAAAATCTAATATAGGCGAAGGAAAAAATATTGTTATAGATTATTCTGCACCTAATATAGCAAAACCTTTTCATATAGGACATTTACGTTCAACAGTAATTGGAGGAGCATTATACAATATTTATAAATATTTAGGATATAATGTAATTGGAATAAATCATCTAGGGGATTATGGAACACAATTCGGTAAAATGATTGAAGGATATAAACTTTGGGGACAAGAGTATAATTTAAATGAAAATCCAATTGAAAAATTAACAGATATCTATGTAAGAATAAACAACTTATGTAAAGAAGATGAAGATGTACTAAATGAATGTAGAAATAATTTTAAAAAACTAGAAGAGGGAGACGAGTATTGTACAGAATTGTGGAAAAGGTTTAAAGAATTAAGTTTAAAAGAATTCCAGAAAATTTACGATTTATTAGGAAGTAGTTTTGATTCTTGGAATGGAGAATCATTTTATACAGATAAAATGCCAGAGGTTATAGAAAAAATAAAAGCATCAGGAAGATTAGAAGAGTCAGAAGGAGCAAAAATTGTTAATCTTGAAAACTCAGGAATAAGTACACCAATAATTATAGAAAAATCCAATGGATCTTCAACTTATGCAACAAGAGATTTAGCAGCTATATTATACAGAGCACGCACTTATAACTTTGATAAGGCACTATATGTAACATCTTATGAACAAAATCTACACTTCAAGCAAGTTTTTGAAACTGCAAAACTATTGGGATTAGATGAAAAATACACAAATGCATTAGAGCATGTTGCATTTGGAATGATACTATTAAAAACAGGAAAAATGTCAACAAGAGAAGGAAATGTTATAAAACTAGAAGACTTATTAAATGAAGCTATAACTAGAGCTAAAGCTATAATCGAAGAAAAAAATCCAAATCTAGATGATAAAGACGAAATAGCTAAAAAAATTGGTATAGGAGCAGTTATATTTAATGATTTATCAAATAACAGAATAAAAGATGAAATTTTTGATTGGGATACAATTTTGAATTTTCAAGGTGAAACAGGACCATATATTCAATACATTTATGTAAGAACAAAAAGTATAATGGATAGTGCTAAAGAAATTCCTTCAGCTAAAGAAATAAATATAAACGAATTAAAAGACAGTGAAGCAATGGAAATTATCAAGTTATTATATCATTTTGAAGATATATTACTAAATGTTATAAATAAAAATGAGCCATCAATACTTTCTAGATATTTAATAAATCTAGCTCAAGCATATAGTTCATATTATAATTCAAATAAGATTTTAGTGGAAGATATTGAAAAGAGAAATACTAGAATTTACTTAACATATATGGTGGGAAATGTATTAAAAATAGGAGCAAAATTATTAGGAATTGAAATGCCAAATAAAATGTAAAGTGAATTTTACTTGAAAATTTTATGAAAAAGTACTAATTTTGTTGATAAAAATAAAATTATAATATATAATGTAAAAAAATAAGACTTAGAAATCTGTAAAGCAAATTTTTATAGACTTTTAAAAGTAAAATTTAACATAAATAAAGGAATGAGTAAACGATGGATAAAGAAGTTCAATATAGAAATGAAGGAGCAGTTAAAAGTACAAAGAAAAAAAGAAAAAAAAGGAAAAAAAAGAATCTTTTATTAAAATTAATATTCAGATTAATAATGATAATAATAATCCTTTTAGTAGTTATGATAGGAGTTTGTGGTGGATATTTAATAAATAAATTATCTAAAATAGATTATAATGAAAAGGGACTAGAGAATGTTGAAATAAATGAAGGGGTAGAAAATGAAGGATATTTAAATATAGCACTTTTTGGTATAGATGCTAGAAGTAATGATTATGATTCAGGATCAGGAAGTGATGCTATATTAATAGTCAGTATAAATCAAAAAACAAAAGAAGTAAAAATGGTGTCAGTATATAGAGACTCTTACTTATGTTATGAAGACAATAAATATACTAAATTAACAGACATTTATAGGAAATATGGAGCAGAGAAAACAGTTAGTGTTTTAAATAGAAATTTAGATTTAGATATATCTGAATATGTTACTATTAATTTTGAGGTTGTGGCAGATGTTGTTAATTATATAGGCGGAGTACAAGTAGAAATAAAAAAAGCAGATTTGCAATATATAAATGGATATATTGATGAAAATATGAAAGTTACAGGAATAAAGTCATCTTATATACGCAAAGCCGGAACATATAATTTAGACGGAATACAAGCTTTAGCATATGCAAGAATTAGATACGTAGGTACAGATATAAATAGAACGGAAAGACAAAGAGAAATATTAATGAAAACGTTTGAAAAAGTTAAAAAATTGAATGCAGTACAGTTAAATGGATTAGTAGACAAAGTATTACCAAAAGTTCAAACTACAATAAGTTCATCAGAGATTATTGGTTTAGCACTAGGAGTAACACAATATAATGTATCAACTAGTACAGGTTTCCCATATGAATGGGCTGATTATCAACCAGGAGAGGTATACTATTTAGCACCAAGAAATTTAGAGGAAAATGTAATAAAATTACATGAAGAACTATTTGGAGAAGAAGATTATCAAGTATCAGGTGACTTGAAGAAGATTAGCAATAATCTTATGACTAAAACGGGAATTAAATAATATACTTTCCACTTTATCAAAGGGAGAATAAAAAACTAGGAGGAAAAAGCAGTGAATATAAATGATACACAAACAATATTCATTAATAAAACTGTTAATGTAGGTATGAAAGCGAGAAGTATTAGTAAAATAATCAAGCGAATAGTCGATATATTAGCGGGCATAATAGGAATAATGATACTTATTCCTTTAATGCTAATTATTAAAGTTGCAAATATATTTACAAAAGATACTGCATCAATTTTCTTTTCTCAAAACAGAATAGGAAAAGGCGGAAAAGTATTTAAAATGTATAAATTCAGAACAATGATGGTTGGAGCGGAAGAAGAGCTAGATAGATTACTGGCAGAAAACGAAGATTTAAGGAATGAATATGAAATTAACAAAAAGATTAAAGACGATCCTAGAGTTACAAAAATAGGAAGATTCCTTAGAAAGACGAGCTTAGACGAGTTTCCACAGTTCATTAATATATTAAAGGGAGAAATGAGTTTAGTTGGACCAAGACCATACTTAAAAAGAGAAAAAAAAGATATGGGTGAAGACTATTATAAAATAATAGAGATGACACCAGGATTAACTGGACTATGGCAAATATCAGGAAGAAGTGATATAAGCTTTGAGGAGAGAGTGAAATTAGATATAGAATATTATAATAACAATTCATTTATAGGAGATGTAAAAATCCTATTAAAAACTATAACTACTGTACTAGACAGAAAAGGAGCAATATAGTTAAAAGATATAGTATTATATAGATAAAGCATTATAATTTTTGTAAGGTACATTAAATGTACCTTTTTTCTTTGAAGAAATACTTCAAAAAATGTAAAATTAGTTGACTTTTCTAGTTATTTATATATATAATACAAGATATAATATTACACAAATAGAAAGTGAGTAAAAGAATGATTGTTGATATAATATGTCCTCTTTATAATGCAGAAAAATATATAGAAAATCTACATAAATCATTTGAAATGCAACAAGATGTGCAAATAGGAAATATACGATATGTAATAACTAAAGGAAATGACAATACAGAAGAAAAAGTAAAAAAATTAAAATGCATATATAGGATAATAGAACCAAAAGATTTTTCTCATAGTCTAGTTAGAGAGAAAGAAGCTTTTGAAAGTAATGCAGATATAGTTGTGTTTGTAACACAGGATATAATTATAGAAAGAAAAGATTGGTTAAAAAAACTTATAGAACCTATTGAAAAAAATGAAGCTGAAGCATGTTACAGTAGACAAATTTGTGCAAACAATTCTATGGAAAAATATACTAGGGAAAAAAATTACCCTGATAAATCAAGTATAGTATCAAAAGAGGATATCCCAAAGTTAGGACTAAGAGCATTTTTCTTTTCAGATGCTTCTTCAGCGATAAAAAGAGATATTTTTGTAGAATTAAATGGATATGATTTTACAGATATGCCAATAAGTGAAGATATGTATATTGCGTATAAATTAATAACAGGTGGGTATAAAATAAAGTATTGTGCAGAATCAGAAGTTATCCATTCTCATGATTTTACATTAAAAGAACAATATAAAAGATATTATGAAACAGGAAAGTTTTTTAAACAGAATGCCTATTTAAATAGATACAAAGTAAATAGTACAGGAGGAAAATTAGCATTTTACATCTTAAAAAGGGCAGTTGAAGAAAAAAATTGGAAAGTAATTATGAAATGGTTACCTAATATGGGGGCTAGATTTCTTGGAATGAAATTAGGAAAATTAAGCAAAGATAAATAGATAGAAGGAGGAAAAATTAAAGAATAATGAAAAAAAATGAACTAACACAGAAAATAGAAATTATAATATTTATAACATTACTTTTCCTTCAAAACTTTGCTATTATTGCTACAAAGAGTTTTGGTGTAGCAGGAATAACTGTTTTTTTAATCTATATATTTCTAAAATACAAAATGTATTTTAAGATAGAAAAGAAAACATTATTATTAGGAATTGGATTTGTAATATTTACTCTATTATCACAAGTTCTTAACCATGAATTGCATTTATCACAAATAGCCAGATATGTAATGATAATATTCATAGCATGGACAACAATAAAATTCATACAAGAGATATATAAAACAAATCAAAAAGAATTTTTTAACAAAGTTTTTTATTGGGCAATAATAATAATTACCATATATGGAGTTTATCAATTAATAGCTTCAAAATTGCAAATGCCTTTGCTTTTAAACTTATTCAATAATAATCCATCTTATGGTGCAAAAACTTTATTTGAAACCTACAGTGGATGGATGAATGATGTTAGAATTTATACAACATTTTATGAGCCATCATCTTATGCACTATTTTTAACCATAGCATATTTTTACTCTATGAGCTTTGGAAATTTAAAAAAAGAGCAAAAATTTGTATTAACAGCAATGACTCTATTCAACGTATTTTTTACATTTGCAAGATCAGGTTGGGTAACATTTGCATACTATGTTGCAATATATATTGCTTTTGAATTATTTGAATATAATGATAAATTAAAAAAGATTGTAAAAATCGGGACAGTGCTTTTACCGGTAATAACATTAGTAATAATGGGCACTTTAGGTTTATATGTATTTAAAGACTTATCTTCAACAGCTAGAACATACTCATCTCTATATTATTTATCAAATTCATTTGAAGGAATAAAGAATATATTGATAGGTCATGGACTAGGTTCAATATTAAATATGCCACCTGAAGAATTAATATATAAAGGATATCAGATAGAAAATTTTGCACATAATGGATATATAGATATTCTATATCAATTTGGAATACCATTTTTCATATTAGTAATGTATGCAATAATAAAATACATTAAAGCTAAAAATATAGATAATGAATGGCTTGTATATGCAGCAATATTTACACTTTGTTGTTTTGGAACTTTGTATAGTGTAGAAAGTATTATAATCTTAGTTTGTTTAGTCGTTATAAGCACTGAATACAGAGTCAAGGCAAAAAGAGAAAAATATAAAAATAATGAAGAAGTAAAATTAAATATAAATAAAAATGATGTTTTAGTCAGTGTATGTTGTGTTACTTATAACCAAGAAGATTATATAAGAGACGCACTAGATGGATTTATTAATCAAAAGACTAACTTTAAATACGAAGTACTTGTGCATGATGATGCCTCAACTGACAATACAGCAAATATTATAAGGGAATATGAAGAAAAATACCCTAACATTATAAAAGGAATTTATGAAAAGGAAAATCAACATTCATTAGGAAAAAGTAGTTTAACAAGAACATGGAGAGAGGCAACAGGAAAGTATATAGCCATTTGTGAAGGTGATGACTATTGGACAGATAAAAATAAATTACAAAAACAAATAAACTATTTAGAGACACATCCAGAATGTACCTTCTGTTTTCATAATGCCACTACGCTAAATGTTAGCACAAATACAATGATCAATGGATTTGTACCACAAAATTATGAAACAAAAAAATATCTAAAGAGTGATAATATTTATAATGTAGGGGAGCTTGAGCTATTAGGTTTTATTCCAACAGCATCATTTATGTTTAGAACAGAGTCATTAAGCAAATTACCTAATTGGTTTAGCAAATGTTTTGTAGAAGATTGGCCATTAAAACTTATAATGACAAGTTTCGGATATGCATATTTTATAGATGAACCAATGAGCGTTTATAGAAAAAATGCTAAAGGTTCAGTAACAACAGTTAATGTTAAAACTGCAACAGAAACAAAAGATGGAAGAATGTATATTTTAAATAAGGAAGAAGAAATTATTGATTGGATAGACGAATTTACAGGTAAAAAATATAAAAAAGTATTTGATTTAAGAAGAGAAGAACACAAAGTAGATAGATTAATAATACAAGGAAAATCTAAAGAGATAAAAGAAAATCATTATTTAAAAACATTTGATATAACCAAAAAGATAAAGTATATATTAAAAATGTATTGCCCAAAGATAGTAAATTTATACAGAAATATAAAAAAGAAAATATAGACACATATGATTGTAGAAGGAGTATAATTTGTAAAAAATGGAAAAAGACTCAAAAAGTAAAATAATGTCTTCATTATTCTGGAAGTTTGCTGAAAGAATAGGAGCACAAGGAGTAAATTTAATAGTATCAATTGTCTTAGCAAGAATTTTAGCACCAGAAGATTATGGAGCAGTTGCTTTGATAACAATTTTTATAGCAATATGCAATGTTTTTATTGAAAATGGACTGTCAACAGCGCTAATACAGAAAAAAGATGCAGATGATTTAGATTTCTCATCAGTTTTTTACTGCAACATACTAATATCAACTATTCTTTATATAATAATATTTTTTACTTCACCGTTAATTGCAAAATTCTATGAAATACCAGAACTAACAGCACTAATAAGAGTACTAGGAATTTCAATACTTATAGCTGGATTAAAAAGCGTACAAAACGCATACGTATCGAGAAAAATGATATTTAAAAAATTTTTTATATCAACATCAGTAGGTACAATAGGATCTGCTTTTGTTGGAATATGGATGGCGTACCATGGCTATGGAGTGTGGGCATTAGTAACACAACAATTATTTAACACAACAGTTGATACCTTAATGCTATGGATTACAGTAAAGTGGAGACCGATATGGGCATTTTCAATTGAGAGATTAAAGAAATTATTTAAATTTGGATGGAAAATGTTATGTTCAGCACTATTAGATAGAATATATAATGAACTATACGAACTTGTTATAGGGAAAATATATAATTCAGAATCTTTGGCATATTACAATAAAGGAAATCAATTTCCTAGTATTGTAGCGGAAAATATAAATGGATCAATTTCATCTGTAATGTTACCAGCATTATCAAATGAGCAGGAAGATAAAGAAAAAGTGAAAAGAATGATGTCAAGATCAATGAAGCTAAGTTCTTTTATACTTTTTCCTATGATGGTTGGACTAGCTGCAGTAGCTGAAGTATTTGTAATATTAGTTTTAACAGACAAATGGTTACAAGCAGTTCCATTAATGCAACTATTATGCTTTTCATATATTTTTTGGCCTATACATACAGTAAATCTTCAAGCAATAAGTGCAATGGGTAGAAGTGACATATATCTAAAATTGGAGGTAATAAAAAAAGTAGTAGGAATAGTAGCACTATTAATTAGTTGTCCATTTGGTGTAACTGTAATGGCTATTATGAAAATAATAACATCTATAATTTCAATATTTATAAATGCTTATCCAAATAAGAAATTACTGAACTATACATTAAAAGAACAATTTAAAGATATATTACCTGCATTTTCTATATCACTAGTAATGGGAGCTATTGTTTTTATAATGGGAAAAATTATAAATATAGCATCATTGTCACCTATAAAATTATTGTTATATTTAATACTTCAAGTTGGAGTAGGTGCAGTTGTATATATCGGATTAGCATATGTATTTAAATTTGAATCATTTACATATCTTATTAATTCAATAAAAAGTAAATTAAGAAATATAGCCGTAGATAAAACAGAATAAAATATCAAGGAGAAAAAATATATTATGAAAAAATTAATGTTATTAGGAGGAATGAGATATTTAATTCCTGTAATAAAAAAAGCACATGAAATGGGAATATATGTTATAACATGCGATTATTTACCAGACAATATAGCACACAAATATTCAGATGAATATTGCAATGTTAGCATAATAGATAAAGAAGCAGTATTAAATGTAGCTAAAAAACTAAAAATAGATGGAATAATGTCTTTTGCTTGTGATCCAGGAGTTGAGACAGCAGCATATGTGGCAGAAAAATTAAATTTGCCAAGCAGTGGATCTTATCAATCTGTAAGTATTCTACAAAACAAGGCAAAGTTTCGTAAATTTTTAACAGAAAACAATTTTAATGTTCCAACAGCAAAAGGCTATAAAAACGTAGAAGATGCATTAAAGGATATAGATATGTTTCATTGGCCAGTAATTGTAAAACCTACAGACTCAGCAGGAAGTAAAGGAGTAAAGAGAGTAGATAACCCAGATGAGCTTAGAGAAAGCATAAATTATGCATTATCATATTCAAATTCTAATGAATTTATAATTGAAGATTTCTTAGAAAAGAAAGGACATTCATCTGATTGTGAGAGTTTCTCGATTGATGGAGAATTAAAATTTGTATCCTTTTCAGCGCAGAGATTTGATGAAACTTGTGATAATCCATATACACCAGCATCTTTTAGTTGGCCAGCAACAATTTCAAAAGAACACCAATTAGAACTTAAAAATGAAATTCAAAGATTATTAAAATTACTTAATATGAAAACATCCATATACAATATAGAAACAAGAGAATGTAACAATGGAAAAGCATATATTATGGAGTGTTCGCCACGTGGCGGAGGAAATAGATTAGCAGAAATGATGAAATATTGTGCAGGAGTTGATTTAATAACTAATTCTATAAAATCTGCGTTAGGTGAAAAAATCGAGGAAATAGTGCCAAGCGAAACTGATGGATATTGGGCAGAAATAATACTTCATAGCAATAAAACTGGAATATTTGATGCTTTATGGATTTCTAAAGAATTAGAAAATAATATAGTCGAAAAAGATTTATGGATACAACAAGGAAAAGAAATTGGAGGATTTTCTGGTGCAAATGAAGCCATAGGTACACTTGTTTTAAAATTTAATAATGATGATGAAATGCAAAAAGTTTTAGAAAATCAAAGTACATATATAAAAGTAATAGTAAAATAAAAGGAGTTTATAATGGTAAAAGAAATTGGGGGATATTTTGAATTAAGTGGATTTTATAATTCTGTATATCATGACAATGCTATAGCTCTTAATACTGCTAGAAACTGTCTTATTTATATTATTAGAAGTAAAAAAATAAAAAAAATATACATTCCATATTACTTATGTGACTCTGTCAATAAAGCATCATCTTATTGTGAAATAGAATATTATGCGATTAGTAATAATTTCTTACCAGCTTTTGAAAAAAAACTAGAAAAAAATGAATATATTTACATAGTTAATTATTTTGGAATACTTTCAAATAGTACAATAATTCAGTTAAGAGAAAAATATAAAAATATTATAATAGATAATGTTCAAGCCTTCTTTCAAAAACCTGTCAAAGATATAGATACAATTTACTCTTGCCGAAAATTTTTTGGAGTTCCAGACGGAGCATATTTATATACAAATAATATTTTAAAAGAAGAACTAGATGAAGACTATTCAAAAGATAGATTTAAACATATTTTTGGAAGAACTGAAAAGAACGCAGAAGATTATTATAGTGATTATAGAGACAACGAACAATTACTAGAAAAATTACCAATAAGGAAAATGTCTAAATCTACTAGACTAATTTTAAGTGGTATTGATTATGAAAAAGTAAAACAAATAAGAACAGAAAATTTTAAATACTTGAATAATGAGCTAAAACAAATAAATAATTTGAAATTAGAGAATATTGAAGGTGCATATACATATCCATTGTATTTAGATGATGCACGCCATATAAGAGAAATATTAATAAAAAATAAAATTTATGTACCAATTTTATGGCCAAATGTAATAGAAGAGAATAAAGACACATTAGCATATAATTACGCTGTTAATATTTTACCATTACCATGTGATCAAAGGTATGGATATAGTGAAATGCAAAAGATTGTCGACATAGTAAATAAAGAAAAATAAATAGGAGGATAATAATGTACAAATTGCGAGAATTAGAAAAAAAAGATATTAAAGAAATTAACAGTTGGAGACAAAGTGGAGAACTAATTGAATTTTTAGAAGCACCATATAGATATATTAACATAGACGTAGAAGATGAATGGTATGAGAACTACTTAAGAAATCGAAATAATACAATTAGATGTGCAATAACAACAGAAGAAGATAAAGCTATTGGACTAATAACTCTTGCAGATATTAATAATATCAGTAGATCTGCAGAATTACATATAATGATTGGAAAAGAAGAAAACTGTGGAAAAGGCATAGGTAGTTTCGCAATAAAAGAAATGTTAAATCATGCATTTTTGGATTTAAATTTACACAGGGTTGAATTACAAGTTTTAGAATATAATGATAGAGCAAAAAAAGCATACCAAAAAATAGGATTTAAATATGAAGGAACTAGAAGAGAAGCATGCTTTAAAAAGGGAAAATATATAAACTTAGAAATTATGTCTATTTTAAAAGACGAATTTTTATCTTGTAATGTAGATAGTTCAATTAATTTGTAGTATAATATAACAAATAGGAGGAAAACAATGGAAAGACAAAAAATTCTCGTTACACAATCTTCTATGCCAACATTAGATGAATATGTAGAAGAAATTAAATCAATTTTTGAAACAAAACACCTTACAAATATGGGACCAAAACATGAAGAATTACAACAACAGCTAGAAAATTATTTAAAGGTAAAACATATCACTTTATTTACAAATGGACATTTAGCATTATATAGTGCACTAAAAACATTGGACTTAAAAGGAGAAGTAATTACAACACCATATACATTTGCATCAACAACACATGCAATAGTACAAAACGGATTATCTCCTGTATTTTGTGATATTGAAAAAGATACATTTACAATAGATGCATCAAAAATTGAAGAATTAATTACAGACAAGACATGTGCAATTGTTCCAGTGCATGTATATGGAAATGTATGTAATGTTGAAGAAATAGAAAAAATAGCCAAAGAACATAATTTAAAAGTTATATATGATGCTGCACATGTATTTGGAGTGCAATATAAAGGAATTGGAATAGGCAATTTTGGAGATATGTCAATGTTTAGTTTCCATGCAACAAAAGTATTTAATACTATAGAAGGCGGAGGCGTTACATATAACTGTGATGATTATACTAGAAAATTAAACTTACATAAAAACTTTGGAATTACGGGACCAGAAACAACAGAAGCAGTTGGAATGAATGCAAAGATGAACGAATTTCAAGCAGCTATGGGATTATGCAATTTAAGACATGTAGATTCAGAAATTGAAAAAAGAAAAAAAGTTGCAATGGAGTATAGAAAAAGATTACAAGATATTAAAGGAATAAAACTATCTGCTATTCAAAAAGATGTCAAACCAAATTATGCGTATTTCCCTGTAATATTCGAAGATGAATTTGGAAAATCCAGAGATGAAGTTATGGAGCAATTAGCTAAAAATGGAATATTTTCTAGGAAATATTTCTATCCATTAATAACAGACTTTGAATGTTATAATAAGCAATACGATAGCAGTAAAACACCAATAGCAAAATATATGTCTGATAGAGTATTAACTTTACCAATGTATGCAGACTTATCATTAGAAATGGTAAATGAAATTTGCGATATTATAATCGGAGGAAAAAAATGAAAATATTAATTACAGGAGCAAACGGAATGCTTGCTAATGCAATAAAAGAAGAATTAAAAAACGAAGAATTAATTTGCACAGACGTTGCAGATTTAGACATTACAAATGCAGAGCAAGTAGATGAATTTGTAAAAAAAGTAAATCCAGAATATATTATAAATTGTGCGGCATATACAGCAGTAGATAAGGCAGAAGAAAATGAAGAACTAGCTTATAGAATAAACGCAATTGGTCCAAAAAATTTAGCAATCTCAGCAAATGAAAACAACGCAATTTTAGTTCATATTAGTACAGACTATGTATTTGGAGGAGATAGACCAGTAGATAAAGACTATAGCGAAGAAGATGAAAAAAATCCACAAGCAGTATATGGAACAACAAAACTTGCTGGTGAAAATTTTATAAAAGAAAACTGCTCAAAATATTATATTTTTAGAACAGCGTGGCTATATGGAGAAGGACATAATTTCGTAAGAACAATGCTAGAATTAGCTAAAACAAAAAATGAAGTAAAAGTAGTAAATGATCAGCATGGAAGTCCAACTTATGCTGTAGATTTAGCAAGTATTATACATCAAACAATTAATAAAAAATTAGAATATGGAATTTATAACGCTACAAACATTGGATATACAACTTGGTATGATTTCACAAAAATGATTTTTGAATTAGAAAATGTAAAATGTAAAGTTATACCTGTAACAAGCGAAGAATTTAAAAGTCCTGCAAAAAGACCAAAAAATTCACAGATGTCAAAAGATAAATTATTAAAAAATGGAATAATTATACCAACTTATGAAGACGCATTAAGAAGATACTTATCAAAATAAATTGTAAAATGTAATTCAAATTATAAGGAGAACGAATTATGAAAAATAGAAAAGGTATAATTTTAGCTGGAGGAAGTGGAACAAGACTATACCCACTAACTTTAGCAATATCAAAACAAATAATGCCAGTATATGACAAGCCGATGATATATTATCCATTGTATGTATTAATGGAAGCAGGAATAAGAGACATATTAATTATAACTACAAGAAGAGACAATGAAACATTTAAGACATTACTAGGAGATGGAAGCAAATGGGGAATGCATTTTGAATATACAATCCAAGAGAAACCAAACGGACTAGCTGAAGCATTTATAATAGGAGAGGATTTCATAGGAGACAATAATGTTGCACTAATATTAGGTGACAACATGTTTTATGGAGGAGATTTAAGATCAATCTTGTTAAGAGCAAACGAACGAGAAGACGAATGCACAATATTTGGATATAAAGTAAATGATCCTACAAGATATGGAGTTGTGGAAATGGACAAATTAGGAAATGCAATATCTATTGAGGAAAAACCACTAAAACCAAAATCAAATTTTGCAGTACCAGGATTATACTTTTACACAAACGATGTGGTGCAAATCGCAAAAAATGTAAAACCATCAGCAAGAGGAGAATTAGAAATCACTTCTATAAATGAAGAATACATGAAAATGAGAAAATTAAAAGTAGAAAAATTAGGAAGAGGAATGGCGTGGTTTGACACAGGAACACATGATGCATTGCTTGAAACTGCAAGCTTTGTACAGACTATTCAAAAAAGGCAAGGACTTCAAATATGTTGTCCAGAAGAAATTGCTTTTGAAAATGGCTGGATAACAGCAGAACAACTAGAAGAATTATCAAAAAACTTATTAAAAACAGACTATGGCAAATTTTTAAAAAATTTAGCAGAAGATATTGATTAAGGAGAAAACAAACAATGGCAAAATTTAAGAAACGTGAAACAGGAATTGAAGGATTATATATAATAGAACCTACTGTATTTGAAGATAACAGAGGATTTTTTATGGAAACATACAATAAAAGAGATTTTGAAGAAATAGGAATAACTACAGAATTCGTACAAGATAACCACTCAAAATCTACAAAAGGAGTACTAAGAGGGCTACATTTCCAAAAGGAATTCCCTCAGGCAAAACTAGTAAGAGTTCTAAAGGGAGAAGTTTATGATGTCGCAGTTGACTTAAGAAAGGACTCTAAAACTTATGGAAAATATTATGGAGCAATCTTAACAGAAGAGAACAAATTGCAGTTCTTTATACCAAGAGGTTTTGCGCATGGCTTTTTAGTTCTATCAGATGAAGCAGAATTTACATATAAATGTGATGAATTTTATAATCCAAACGATGAAGGCGGAATTATCTGGGATGACAAAACAATAGGTATAGAATGGCCTTTGGAAAAAATAGATAAAATAATACAATCTGAAAAGGACAAAAAATGGAAAGAACTATAGAACGTTGATATTTCAAGGAAAGGAAGATAAATATGACAAGAAATATTTTAATAACGGGAGCAGCAGGATTTATAGGAAGCAATTTTGCTCATTATTTTAGTAACAAATATCCAGAATATAAATTAATAATTTTGGATAAACTAACATATGCAGGAAATATACATAATTTAGACAAAATAATAGACAAAATAACATTTGTACAAGGCGATATATGTGATTTTGATTTAGTTATGAAAATATTCAAGGAGTATGATATAAATGGAGTAATCCATTTTGCAGCAGAAAGTCATGTTGATAATAGTATAAAAACACCATTTATATTCACTCAAACGAATGTAATGGGTACACATACTCTATTAGAAGTTGCAAAACAAGTATGGGGAGAAGGTAGTGAAAACAAATTTGTACATATATCAACAGACGAGGTATATGGAACATTAGGAGAAGAAGGATATTTTACAGAAACGACAAGAATAAATCCAAATAGCCCATACTCTGCATCAAAAGCAGGTTCAGACTTAATAGCAAGAGCATATTTTGAAACCTTTAAAATGAATGTAAATATAACCAACTGTTCAAATAATTATGGACCATATCAACACCATGAAAAACTAATACCTCATATGATTAGTCTAGCATTAAATAATAAAAAATTACCTGTATATGGTGATGGAAGAAACATAAGAGATTGGCTATATGTAGAAGACCATTGCAAAGCTATAGACTTAGTATTTCATAATGGAGTAAAAGGTGAAAGATATAATATTGGAGGACATAATGAAAAAAGAAATATAGAAATAGTAAAACTAATATTAAAACGCCTTGGAAAATCAGAAGATTTGATAGAATATGTTACAGATAGAAAAGGACATGATTACAGATATGCAATAGATCCAACAAAGATAAAAGAACAATTGGGATGGGAGCCAGAAACAAAATTTGAAGATGGAATTATAAAAACAATTGACTGGTATATGGAAAATCAAGAATATCTAGATATATAATTAAAATATAAATAAACATTGGTAAAAAGTTAAAAGATAAAATGATAAAATAAGTTGACTTTTACTATTTAATATATATATAATAAGTTAAAAATATAAAGAAAAGAGGAAAAGATTGTGCTTTGTTCGTTAATTATGGCAGGTGGAAAAGGAGAAAGATTTTGGCCTGAATCAACATCAAAAAAACCAAAACAATTTTTAAGCTTAATAGATGAAAAAACGATGATACAAATGACTGTTGAAAGAGTAAGAAAAATATTAAGCATAGACAAAATTTTTGTAGTAACGGCAGAAAGGTATAAATGGATTGTTTCAGAACAAATACCTGATTTACCAGAAGAAAACATAATAATAGAACCAATGGGGATGAATACAGCTCCATGCATTTTGCTATCAACTTTATATATAAGACAGATATTTGAAGATGCAACTATTGCAGTATTATCCTCTGATGCATTAATAGATGATAGTGATGCTTTTTGTAAAAATCTTCAACTAGCAGAAAAATTTATCGAAAAAGAAGATAAAGATGCTATAGTCACTATAGGAATACAACCAAGTAGACCGGAGATAGGATATGGATATATTAAATATCCAGTAAGTGAAAAAAATAAGCTAATAAAGAAGCCTATAAAAATAGAAAAATTTGTAGAAAAACCAAATTTAGATAAAGCCAAAGAATATTTAGAAGCAGGTAATTATTTGTGGAATGCAGGAATTTTTGTATTTAATTTAGAAACTATGTTAAAAGAATTTGAAAAAAAATGTAAAGACACATATAGAATTCTAAAAGACCTACCTAAAATAGATAATCCTAAATACATGGATAATTTAAAAGAAAGATATTCATTATGTGAGTCAATTTCGATTGATTATGCAATTATGGAAAAATCAAAATCAGTTTATGTAATACCTGGCGACTTCAAATGGGATGATATTGGAACATGGGATGCTTTAAGAAGATACATAGATCCAGATGAAGATAAAAATTACACAAAAGGAAACGTAGATATATACGATTCAAAAAATAATATTGTATATACAGGTAGTAAGAAGGTTATATTATTAGGAATTGAAAATATTTTTTGCATCAATTCAGAAGATACAATTATTATAGGGGATAAAGAAAAATTATCAGAAGTTCATGAACTTCGAAAGAAATATGACTTTTAGTAGATATTATTTGCAGAGTAACTTAGGCGATAATAAAAAAATGTATATGAAAGAAGTGAAACAGAAGAATGACTATATATGTAAATGGAAGATTTTTAACAAAGAATATAACAGGAGTACAAAGATTTGCAGTAGAAGTATTAAAACAACTAGATAAAATGAAGTTAAAAGATGAAATAATAGTATTAGCGCCAAAAGACATAAAAATAAAATTAGAATTAAAAAATATAAAAATAATGCAAATAGGCAAATTTACAGGTCACCTTTGGGAACAAATATCACTTCCTTTATTTCTTCTAGGAAAAAAATCTTGTACATTATTAAGCTTATGCAATATTGCACCTGTGTTAAAACCAGGATATGTAGTTCTTCATGATATATCTTTTAAAACAAATGCACAGCACATAAATTGGAAATTCGCATTTTTCTATAAATTAGTAACTAGAATTAATATTAATAGATATAAACATATATATACAGTTAGTGAATTTTCAAAAGATGAAATAGTTCAAACTTATAAATTAAAACCAAACAGAGTAACAGTAATTTATAATTCAGCAGAACATTTTGATAACATACAAGCAGATTACAGTATAATAGAAAGATTAGGACTAAAAGAAAACGAGTATATATTTTCTCTAGGAAGTAAAAGCCAACATAAAAATCATAAATTCATAGTAAAATGTGCAAAGAATAATCCAGACTTATTATTTGTTGTATCTGGAGGAAAATATAGTAATACATTTAAAGAAGAGCAATATGAAGAATTAGAAAATATAAAATATACAGATAGAATAACAGATGAAGAAATGAAGGCACTTTATTCAAAATGCAAGGCATTTATATTTCCATCAACTTATGAAGGATTTGGAATACCACCATTGGAGGCTATAAGATGTGGTTGTAAAAATGTAATAGTTTCTGATATACCAGTTCTTAAAGAGATATACGGGAATAATGTAAAATATTTTAGTATTAAGGATGAAGAAAATGAGAGCAAGAATATTTTAAAGAAAATAGAAAGCAAAATGACATTAAATGAGGAAGAATTAGAAAAATACACTTGGAAAAGTACAGCGAAAATAATTATTGAAAAGATGGGTATAAAAGATTAAAAAAATAACAATGAATAAAAAATAAAAAAAATCGCATATTAAACATATACGATTTTTTTATTTTGTTTTAAACAGGAGATACCATGAACTTAATACTTAATTTAGTTGAATTCATTATATACTCGATACTAATAGTATTTGTTACAAAGAATTTTTTGATTAAAGTAATTAGACAATTAGCAAGTGCCTTAGATCTAGAATCGAAAACAGTAGGAGACATATCAGGAGTGGCTACTTCAATGCCGGAAATAATAAGTGTGTTTTTTACGTCTTTACAAGGAATGTTTGCTACAGGAATATATAATATACTAAGTTCGAATGTTATAAACTTTATTCAATATACAATATCAATTTTTAAAAATAAAAATCAGCAATTATTACAAAACGATGCATTAAAAGCTGATATTATAATGGTAATAATAACTATTTTAATTCCATCATTAATAATTATACTAAACATAGAAATGAATATAGCGTTCGTTCCTATATTTATTATGCTTTTTATATTATTTTATATGATAAATAGAAACACACATAAATTATACTTACCACAGATAAAAACTGAGGAAATGAAAGAAATCGAAAAACAAAAGAAATGGATTAAGGGCAAGAAGAAAATTATAATAAAAGATATAATATATCTGATTATAATAGGAATTATACTATTTAGCATTGGAGAACTATTAGGAAATGTTGTAAGAAGATTAAGCGCAATATTTTATATACCAGAGAGCATAATTGGAATAACACTTGGAATTATAACAAGTTTACCAGAATTAATTACATTTATAGAATCACAAAGAACCTCTGGAACGGAGAATAATAAGGTATCAGGGGTAATAGAAGCTACAAACAACTTATTAACTTCAAATATAATAAACCTATTTGTAGTATTAACAATAGGGATAGTAGTAACAGTTTTAATATAAAAAATGAATAGTGGATATTGAATAATAGATAAATAAAAAATTATTATTCATATCCATTTTTTTTGTATTATAGAGCATCAAAAAACACTCAAAATCATTATCGACTAAAGCCCTACATTGCCAAAGGATTACAGCATTTACAAAATATACCAAAAATGGTAAAATATGGTAAAAAATAAAATTTGAAAAAAATGTTAAAAAAAATGTAAAAATTTATGAAAAAAGTATTCACAAAATTTTAATATTGTGTTATACTAATGACGTAACAAAATATTTTAGTAAATTTTGCAAGAAAGGAGGAAACCTATATTTTTTACTAAGTATTAAAATAATATTTTGTTATGTAAAAAAATAGGAGGTAGAAAGAAAAATGAATTTAAAAAAATTATCAATAATTATTTTATTAATAGCAGTAGTATCTTTACTAAGCATTGCACCAGTTAATGCCGTTGTAAAAAATGCTGCATTCGATAGCGATTACTATGCTGATCATTATGCTGATTTAAAAGAAGCTTTTGGAAATGATGCTGACGCTTTATACAATCATTTCATTACAGCAGGAATCGCAGAAGGTAGAGTTGCATCACCAGTATTTGATGTAACATATTATTTATCAACACAATCAGATTTAAAAGCAGCAGGAATGAGCAATATAGATGCTTACAATCATTTCATAAACTATGGAATGAACGAAGCTAGAAGCGCTTCTGCATCATTTAATCCAGCAGCTTATAAACAAGCTTATGGAGATTTAGCAGGATTATCAGGAGCTGATTTATATGCACATTATTTAAATTATGGAGTAAATGAAGGAAGATCAGGAGTAGGAACTGGAGCAACTGTTCCAGAAGACCATGTTCATGAATTTGAACTTACAAAAGTTCTAATCGCACCAACATGTAAAACTGATGGAGAAGGAGTTTATACATGCGCTTGTGGTAATGTACCAGAAGAAGTTAGAACAATCCCTGCTTCAGCAGAATATCATGACTATGTATACAACAGAACAGAAGGATTATTTAAGATCTATGTATGTAGCGTATGTAATGATACAAAAGTAGAAAAAATTGAAGGTGAAGCACACGTTCATAATTATGTTGAAACTTTTAGAGAAGAAGCTACATGTACAAAAGCAGGTAAAATAATTAAAACATGTAATGTTGAAGGTTGCCCAGCAGATGAAAAAGTAGTAACAGAAACAATACCTATGATAGACCACGTTTCTGATACTGCAACAGGAAAAGGTTATATAATAACACCAGCAACAAAATGTTCTGCAGATGGTGAAGAAAGAGTAACATGTAAAGTTTGTGGTCAAGAATTTATTAGACCAATTTCTGCTCACAACTATGATAACGGAGTTGTAGCAGTAGCTGCTAAATGTACAGAAACTGGAACAATGAAATATACATGTAAAGACTGTGGAGCAACTAAGACTGAAGATATAGAAGCATTAGGACATAATTTAGGAACAACTATCGAATTAATAGCCCCAACATGTGAAAAAACAGGAATATCAGAAAAAGTTTGTAGCCGTTGTGGTTATGAAGAAAAGACAATTACAAAAGCAACAGGACACTCTTTTGAAGGTACTGAAGCTGAAAAAACAATAGTATGGCTTGATGAAGATGGAAAAGAAGTAGAAAGTGTACCAGCAGCAAAACAACATACATGCTATTATACTAAAGCAGAGAAATATACATGTACAAACGCTAATTGTGATTCAGAATTAGCTGTTCCACAACAAGAAGGTCAACATTATGTATACAAAATAGTTAAAAAAGCAACAGGACATATTATAAATACTACAAAACCAGTTAAAGAGGGATATGCAACTTTAAAATTAAAAAAAGTAGACGGAGAAGATAATGTATATACATATGATGAAGGAAATATGTATGTAACAGATGAAAAAGGAATTGTACTTACAACAACAGGTACAGTAGACTGTAGTCATGAAAAAATAAAAGTATTTACTTGCTCAGAATGTAATGCTTCACAAATAGTAGTACTTCAAGGAAGAACTGCTCATACAGGAAGTGTAGTGACAGTTCCAACAACATGTACAGAAAAAGGATATACATTAACATCTTGTACAAAATGTAATAAAGTAATAAAAGAAGTAAATGAAAAAGCAAAATTATTAGATCATGAATATTCATTTGTACCAGCAACATGTACAGAAGCAGCATATATCAAATGTGATATAGGTGGAGAAAAATATACAGGTTATGTAGGTAAAGTAGAAAGTGATGAAGTTGTTAAAGCATTAAAACTAAATGATGCTCAAAAGGCAGAATTAACAAATAATACACCATTAGGACATAAAATTGTAGCAAATAGTGACGATAACACAAAAGGATACTGTGCAAATGAAGATAAATGGATTGAAGGAGCAGCAATAGCTGTAGATGAAAAAGAATCAGCTCCTGCAAATACAAACCAATTTACAAGTCATGGAGGAACTGTTGATTCTGGACTAACAGATAGAATGAGCAAAGTTAACATTGTTATAAAAGATAATGTTGTAACAATTACACAAAAAGAAAATCAAAAATTTACCAATGACGGTGATGATCATAGCAAAAATGCTATTGGTATAATGTTAGATGTAGGTATAAAAGCAAAAAATTTAGCTGTAAAATCTAGCAAAGGAAATTATACCTTTGATGCTTGTGATACAGATTTGGAACAAATGAAAAAATGGAATCCAAATGCTACTGAAAACAGCTTTATGATTTGGTTATTACCTTCTGAAATCGGTGAAGATGGTATAAGTATGACATTTTCAGATAAAACTGGTTATACAGATTTAACTGTAACAGTAAAATTCGTATTTGATGCAAATGGAAATACAAACGTATAAAATAGAGAGGCTTAGGCCTCTCTTTATTTTACTTATAATAAAATCACCTCAAGCCAATAGATAAATCTATTGGCTTAAGATGTTTCTCAATTTTGGAGGACCTATCTTTTTCTAAATTCTAAGTCTTCAAAAATTTATTATTAAGCCTCCTTTTGTGGTACTTTTTCTCCATTTACTGTGATACTTATACCATTAGGTACAGTTTTGTCGTTTACTACATCTCCATTTAATACTGTTGCATCGTCATATGTAACTACAATTGTTTTTACACCTGGTTTTTCACCATCCATATTAACATGTGTTCTAATTGCTTTTCCAAGTACACTTGTTAATGTAGAATTTTTAATTGTTACTTTTATGCTTCCTGTATCTTCGTTTCCGTATCCTTTTCTTGATATTACTAATAAAGCACTTCTATCATTTACACTTCCATATTTGCCTTCTGCTTTATTTCCATTTTCATTAATGTCTCCAGGAACTTGACCCTTTGCTGTTGCTACTACTTCTGAATTTATTATTTCTACATCTCCTGCTGCTGTTTCAATTCCTGAATTTCCTGTTACTTTTGAATCTACTACTTGTAATAATTTTGTAGATGGCATGTAGATTGCTACATCATTCTTACTTGTTATTACTGAGTTATCCTTTATTGTGAAAGTTGTGTCGTTCTTTGATCCATTTCCACTAACAGCATATGCATCTGATGTTACTGTTGCTCCTGATATTGTTGTTTTTGATTCACTTCCTCCAAATATTCCACAGTATGTTGCAGTATATTCTCCTCCTATTATGTTTGTTGTACTCTTAATATCTGAAACTACATTGTAATATCCTTTCATTGTTACTTTATTTAATGTTAATGTAGCTTTATTAATTATATTTCTTCCATCAGTTGTATTACTTATAATACTTCCATTTTTTATTGTTAGGTTAATTTTTTCATTTACAACTATTGCATAGTCGTTACTAACATCAGATTTTATTGTATATCCATTTAAATCAAAATCTGCTACTTTAGTTAACTTTTGTAAGCTAGATTTTGTAATATCTATTTTACTCTCAACAGTAAAGTCACTTATTAGTTTTACTTCTGTTGCACTTGTATTTGTTATAGCATTGACAATTTGCTCTTCTGTACTTGTAGTTTCTTCTGAAGTCTCAGGATCTTTATATGTACCTATTTCAAAGATAACTTTTCCTGTTCCTATTATAGCTGAGTCTTCAGTACTTTCAATTGTTCCTCCTACTTTTACAATTATATTTCCACGGTTTATTATGTTTTCACTTTCTTTTAATTTTCCTTGATTTATAACATCTATTTCACCGTTGTTCATAACTGTTCCTTTATTTTCAGTTATAGTAATAACTCCATTTTGTGCCATAACAATTTTTCCATCATTTGTAAGAGTTCCTTTAGATAATGTTACTGTGTTAGCTATTTCTACAGTCTTTCCTGATGGTATTTCAACATCATTGTTTATTGTTAAAGCTTTATCTATTGCAATTTCTGTTGTTTTTTCATCTGCTAATGCTTCTTCTAATGATCTATTTTGTTTCTTATGACACACAGCACATTCTCTTGTTTGGAATTTCTTCATTGTAGGTTCAGCAGCAACTGTCCATCCTTCTGGATTTTCATCTGCAGCATAAACATGGTATTCGTCTGATTTTTCAACTTCTGTATACTCAGGATTTAGTTCTCCACAAAGTGAACATTTATATTGTGCTAATCCATTTGCCTTACATGTTGGCTCTTTTACCCATTGAGCTAATACACTATAATCATGTTCATGGTCTTCTGGGGCACAAATTATCTAAAATTTTAATTTAATGGTATACATTTTTTATAAAGTATGTTAAAATAGATTGTAACAAATGAAAGGAGGATTTTTGATGAAAAAACCAGTGATGATAGCTATAATAGTAGCTATAGTTGTGCTAGTTGTAATTGCAGGAATTGCTATTTTTATTAATGTAAATGGAGGTTCTAATACAGATAACAATAAAGATAAACAAGCTATAAGCGCTTCCGAATTTAAGACTCTTATGGAGCAAAAGGGCTATAGTATATTAGATGCAACAGATCAATTTAAGAGTTATGAAAAAATAAAACAAGTATATGTAGCGATGTCTACAGATTATAGTTATAAAATTGAATTTTATGAAGTTGAAGATGATGCATACGCAACAAGCTTTTACAACACAAATAGATATACTTTTAGAACATCAAAATCAGATTCAGATGAAGAAACTGAGAATAATGGTGAGATAGAAAATTACTCAAAATACACTTTAACATCTGATACTAATTATAAATTAGTTACTAGAATAAATAATACAATAATATACGCTGATGTCAATATTGATGATAAAGATAATGTTGAAAATGTATTGAAAGAATTAGGATATTAAAAAATAGGAGTTGCAAGGAGTTCTTGCAACTTTTTGTATGCATAAGACACTACTTGTAATTAGGATAAATACGTGATAAAATGATATAAATTTTAATAAAAATGCAACTATTTTGTGTCAATATAATAATTTTATGAATATTATTACTACATTAGGAATGAAAGGATATTGAAGATGGATAAGTCATTGCAATTTGAACAATATAGAAAAGAATATAAGGAATTTTACTATAATAGTTATTTAATAACAGAGGATAATGAAAAAATAGATATAAGTTATGAATTTGAAATACCAGGATTGACAAAATTTAATCCTAAGCTAAAAATATTAAAGAAGAATATGAGATTTAAAGATATTAATACTAAATATGTTCAAAATATGGTATTTCATATGGGACTTGTAGAGCTTATAAGCTATTGGAAAAGCACATGCGCACCTACAGTTATTATAAAATGCGGATATTTAAATGAAGAACAAATTAAGTGGTGGAAGAAGTTATATTTTTATGGTTTAGGCGAGTTATTTTATACAAATAATATAAAAACTAATATTAATGAATTTTTAAATATAGAATGCATAGATAAAGTAAATAAGCTAGAGTATGATACAATAGAAGATAATTCTCAAGGATACATAGTTCCAATTGGTGGAGGAAAAGACTCTGTGGTAACTTTAGAAACTTTAAACATTGATAAGGAAAAAGATTATTGTTTAATAGTTAATCCTAAGCCAGTAACGTTACAATGCGCAAAAATTGCAGGATTGGAAGATAATAATATAATAGAAGTATATAGGACTATAGATAAGAATTTATTAAATTTAAATGAAAAAGGATTTATAAATGGACACACTCCATTTTCAACTATGCTTGCATTTTTATCATATTTTGTAGCATATTTACTATCAAAAAAATATATTGCCTTATCTAATGAAAATAGTGCAAATGAGTCAAATGTAAAAGGAGAGAAAGTAAATCATCAATATTCAAAAAGCTTTGAGTTTGAATGTGATTTTGAAGATTATTCTGTAAAGTATTTGAAAGCACCTGTAAAATATTTTAGCTTTTTAAGACCATTAAATGAGTTACAAATTGCAAAGATATTTTCAAAACATGAAAAGTATCATAGAGTATTTAAAAGCTGTAATGTTGGAAGTAAAGAGAAAGAATGGAAATGGTGTTGCAACTGTGCTAAGTGTCTATTTGCTTACATTATATTAAGCCCATATTTATATAAAGAAAAATTAGTTTTGATTTTTGGTGAAGATATGTTTGAAAGAGCTGATTTACTAAAAATTTTCTTAGAACTAACAGGAAATGGTGATACTAAACCTTTTGATTGTGTTGGTACATTTGAAGAAGTAAATTTCGCTATAAGTAAGACAATACAAAATATCGAGAAAGAAAAAGGAAAATTACCTTATTTATTGCGATACTATAAAAACAATTATAAATTAGTAGATACTACTAATGATATAACTATGAGATATGATGATAAGAACAATTTGAATGAAGAACAGAATGCTATGTTAAGAAAAGAGGTATTTTCAGGTGATTAATGATTTAATAAAATACTTTAAAGATAAAAAAGTTATTATATTAGGATTTGGAAAAGAAGGTCAATCAACTTATAAGTTAATAAGAAAATATTTAAAAAATCAGCACCTATACATAGCAGATGGTAAAGAGAATTTTGGAGACAACTATGAATTTTTAAAGAATGATAATAATGTCACTCTTATAAGTGGAAAGAGATACCTAGAAAATTTGAATAATTATGATGTTATTATGAAATCACCAGGAATATCTTTTGTAGGAATTGATACAACAGAATATATTTCTAAAATCAAATCACAATTAGAATTATTATTAGAATACTTCAATATGTTTACTATAGGAATAACAGGAACAAAAGGAAAAAGTACCACAAGTTCATTAATATATAAAATGCTAAAAGATCAAAATGTAAAGTGTATGCTTTTAGGTAACATTGGCATACCTGTATTTGATTACATAGATACAATAGATGAGAATATGACATTAGTTTTAGAAATGTCGTCACATCAATTAGAGTATATGGAGCAATCTCCTAATATAGCAATTTTATTAAATGTATATGAGGAACATCTAGACCATTATGAGTCATTTGAAAAATATGCAGAAGCAAAATGCAATATTTATAAATATCAAAAAGAGAACGACTGTTTCTTATATAATTCAGATAATATGATGTTAAGTAAATTAGTAAAGAACACTAATGGCACGACTTATAGGGTTAGTATTAAAGGTGATGGAGATATATATTTAGAGGATGATAAAGTATATTTTAATGACAAGCCTATATATGACAAAAGTACAAAAAGAAATTTAGTTGGCGATTATAATCTGAATAATATCATGTTCGTATTGGCTGTTTCAGAGATATTAAATTTAGATAGAAATAAAACCATAAAGAGTATTAGCGAATTTAAGACACTTGAACATAGGTTAGAATTAGTTGGTGAATATGATGGTATTTTATATTATGATAACAGTATAGGCACAGTACCTATGGCGACAATAGAAGCAGTAAAAGCTTTGAAAATAGTAGATACTTTGATAATTGGTGGAATGGACAGAGGAATTGATTATAAAGATTTTATAGCATATTTAAATGATAGTGATATAAGTAATATTATTTGTATGCCTAAAACAGGTCATGATATTGCAAAAGAGTTAAAAAAAGAAAAAGTATATATTGTAGGAACACTACAAGAAGCGGTAGACACAGCAAAAAGAGTAACGAAAAAAGGGAGAATTTGTTTATTATCTCCTGCAGCTGCAAGTTATGGATATTTTAAAAACTTTGAGGAAAAAGGAAATTTATATAAGGAATTAGTAAAAGGGAATACATAGTTTTAACAAGTATTTACGATAGTAGTTCAAAGTGCTACTGGTATTTACTAACTCTTCTAAGGAGGAAAAACAAAAATTTTTTGAACTTATAAAAGATGTCAAATTGTGACAAAATATAAAAGAAGGTTATGTGTATTTTTAAAATGCATATGACCTTTTTCTTTATAAATCAAAAAAACTTTTAAATTATAGAAAAATA
Organism: uncultured Clostridia bacterium; assembly: GCA_947626025.1. Classification (GTDB taxonomy): domain Bacteria; phylum Bacillota; class Clostridia; order TANB77; family CAG-508; genus CAKPSH01. The sequence goes on along the minus strand of CANQQQ010000001.1, from coordinate 46,328 downwards.
TGTTATTATAAAAAAGAAAAACTTATGGAGAAAAAATGAATACGAATAAAATGAAAAAATTTAATATAATATTTCCATGGTTCGCTGGATTATCTGACGATTTACTGTTTTGGGTAGCAATTGATACTTTGTTTTTAACAGTTGTAAAAAATTTTAATGCATCTCAAATAGTGTCATTAACAGGCATATCTATTATAATATCTATATTTTTACAAGTGCCATTATTAAAAATAATTAAGAAGATAGGAAACACAAATTCTGTAAGACTAGGCTCCTTTTTACTTTTATTGTCTAGCATATTATTAACTTTTGGATGCAATTACTTTCAAATTGTATTAGGTAAGACACTATATGAAATAGCTTATACATTTAGAAATATGGCAAATGCTGTGTTGAAAAACAATTTAGAGTTACAAGGTAAGAGTAATGAATATGTAAGAGTAAAAACTAATGCTAATACTGTGTATGCAATAGCTACAATGCTTATCTCACTTGTAGCAAGTATAATGTTTAACGCAAATAATTATTTACCGATGTTATGTTGTATTCTAGTTTGTTTTGTATGTTTTATATTATCTTTTAATATAATAGATTTTTCAAATTATAATAAGGTAGAAGTAGAGAAAAAAACTAGTAAAATTAAGTATAGTAAATTGATAATACTATTACTAATTGTATATGGAATGTTTTATCCAATTGTGAATGAAGGACAAACAAATGGTAAGCTATTTATACAGGAAGAATTATTAGAGATTTTTGATATAGAAAAAACAACATTAATAATAGGAGCTATTATAATTAGCTCTCGTATTGTAAGAGTATTTTCAAATATTAGTTTTAATAAGGCATATAAGAAATTCAAAGACAAAATAGAAATTATATTACCTATACTTTTAGCAATTTCAATTGCTTTGATGATAGCAGGCTCATTGATCAAATCTTCAATAATACTTAGATTTACAATAATGTCATTAGGATATATAATCATTTTATTTATACGAGATCCTTTTAAGGTATATATGCAAGATTTAGGATTAAAAAATGTAAAACCAGAGGAACAACAGACACTATTGACATTGATGGAATTATATAGAAAATTGACCAGAGCTATTTTTAGTTTATCTTTTTCAGCTATATTAATAAAAAGACCTATAACATGGGTAATGGCAATATTATTAATACTATCTTTTGTAGACATATTTATAAGTATAAGATTATATAAATTAATCATAAATTCAAAACAAGTAAAAGTCGAGAAAAAGGAGATTATGGTATGAAGAATATTTTAATTATGGGAATAGGAAGAGCTGGAAAAACGACATTAAGCAATATGATAAAAGACAAGTACAATAGCTATAGTTTGATACATAGTGATTCTTTGAAATGGGGATTAATTAGAGGAGAAGACAAAGAAAAGTATTATAGGCAAAATGTAGATAAGCAAAAAGAATTTGAACATGGAGAGTATTTCCAAAAATCATTGTTAGAATTTTTTAATTCATTAATATCAAATGACAAAAATAAGTATGGTTATATTTTAGAAAGCGGACAACTATACCCTAAATATGTACATAAAATGATAGATTTTAGCAATACAATTGTTATATGCTTAGGATTAGGAAATCTTACTAGCAGTGAAATAGTAGAACTATGTATTGAACATGATAAAGAAGAAGATTGGTCTTATGGTTTACCAAGAGAATATTTAGCAAAACATGCTGAAGATTGGTATAATTGTAATGAAATGTTAAAGGAAGAATGCAATAAATATGGAATAAAATACATAGATACTTCTAAAAATCGTGAAGAAGTATTAAAAAATATATTAAAAGAACTCGACAATATTATAAAGTAAAATTTGGGGAGAAAAAATGAATATAGAAGATATTAGAAAAAAGCTAGAGATTATATCAGAACCAGAATATGCAACATTTAATAAAAAACTATGCCCAGATACTTCTAAGAAAGTATTAGGCATACGTATACCAAAACTTAAAACACTTGCAAAAGAAATTTCAAAAGATGATGATTGGAAAGAGTTTATAGAAAAGGCAAATACTAATTGCTTTGAAGAAACCATTCTTAAGGGGTTAGTGATAGCATATTCAAAATTAGAACTCAAAGATAAACTTATATTAATTAAACAATTTATACCAGAAATGGATAGTTGGGAAATAACAGATACATTTTGTCCTGCTTTGAAAATCAAAACGAAAGAATTAGAAGAAGTATGGAACTTTATAGTACCTTATTCAAAATCTTCAAAAGAATTCGAAGCTAGATTTAGTATAATTATGATGCTAGATTACTATCTTATAGATGAATATATTGATAAAGTTATACAAGTAATTGATGCAATAGAAAACGATGCATATTATGTGCAAATGGCAAAGGCATGGATAATTGCTGAAATTGGAATAAAGTTTTATCCTAAAGTTATGCAATATTTAGAAGGAGAAAATCACTTAGATAAATTTACATATAATAAAGCACTACAAAAGATGATAGAGTCATTTAGAATATCAACTGAAACAAAGATATTATTAAGAAGTATGAAAAGAAAGAATTAAAATACTTTTTATAAAGGAAGAAAGATATGATCAAGATTTTATTAGTAGAAGATGATTCAACAATTAGGATGGGACTTAAATATTATTTAGAGGAAGAACGGTTTTGAAATATTAGAGCAAGAAGAAGGAGACGAGACACTTAAGTGCATAAAAGAAAACACTGACATTTCTTTAATATTACTAGATGTAAATCTACCAGATATAGATGGGTTTCAGTTGTTTAAGAAAATAAAGGAGATAAAAGATATTCCAATTATTTTCTTGACGGCAAATGACTTAGAAGTATCTATTGTAAGAGGACTAGACATGGGAGCAGAGGATTATATTACTAAGCCTTTTAGGGCAAGAGAATTATTATCTAGAGTTAATTCTGTATTAAGAAGAACTACTAAGAGAAGTAGCGCGAAGGTTATTAATATTGAAAATATATTGATTGATTTAGAACAGGCAAAGGTGTTAAAAGATGGAAAGGATGTAATGCTTACTGCACTCGAATATAAGATCTTAATAACTTTAGCCTTAAATCCAAATGTAGTTTTTACTAGAGAAAAAATCTTAGCAAATATTTGGGATGTAAATGAAGCATTTGTTAATGATAATACTTTAACAGTGTATATAAAGAGAATAAGAGAAAAAATAGAGGATAATCCTAATAATCCAAAGATAATAAAAACTATTAGAGGTATGGGATATAAGGTGGAAATTTAATGTTTAAAAATATAAATAAATCAAAAGCATTGTTTATACAAATAATATTATTACTAGTTTTTACAGTTATAATTAGCATTTTTAGTGTATATTTACACAATAAATATAAAGAAGAAATGATAAGGAATTATGCAATAGTAGTTGGAAATATATCGCAAGAATATCCAGAATTAGAAGCGGATATAATATATGAATTACTTTCAAATAAACAAAATTATAATGAAGGTATAGAAATTCTTAAAAAATATGGAATTGAAGTTTCTAACCTAGATGAAATAAGAACTACTAATTCTTTGAAAAATGGTCTTGTTATTACAAATATTGTTATTGTTGTGATTATGAGTATAGCATATATTTGTGTATCACTATATTTTTATGCAAAAGAAGAAAAAAGATTGAAAGACATAAGTGATTATATTAACAATATTTTAAACAATAATTACTCAATAGATATAAGGGAATATAATGAAGATTCCATAAGTGTTCTTAAGAATTATATTTATAAAATAACTATAAAACTAAGAAAAATGAGTGAAAAATCTCAAAAAGAAAAGCAATATTTAGAAGTGGCTTTATCTGATATATCTCATCAATTAAAAACACCTCTTACAAGTTTAATGGTAATAAATGAGTTACTTGAAAATGAAAATATAGATGAAGATAGAAGACGAGAATGCCAAAGAAAAAGTAGAATACAATTAGAAAAAATACAATGGCTTATTACAAGTTTATTAAAAATTTCACAAATAGATAGTGGTACAATAAAATTTAAAAAAGAGAAAGTAAATGTTAAGAGTTTAATAAATAAAACTTTAGAGCCATTGGCAATACAAATTGAATTAAAGAATATTAACTTAATAAAAAATATAGATGAAAATCTTAGAATAATATGTGATGAAAATTGGACAATGGAGGCGTTAGTAAATATTATAAAAAATGCTTATGAACATACAGAAAATGGCGGAACAATTAAGATATCTGCAGAAGAAAATCCCATATATACTGAAATAAGAATAGAGGATAATGGATGCGGAATAGATGAAGAGGATATAAACCATATCTTTGAAAGATTTTATAAAGGAAAATCAAATAAAGATAGTATTGGCATAGGACTGAATATGTCAAAAATGATTATTGACAAGCAAAATGGGAGCATTGAGGTAAAGAGCAAATTAGGTGAAGGAACATTATTTAGTATTAAATTCTATGAACAAAATCTATAAAATATTTATGAATCAAAGATAAAGAGAAAGGAAAGATTTATATGAACCAAAAAAATTATTTTATTAAAATAGTACAGAAAGATAATATGTTTCATTTTCAGTTATGGTACATTGCAAAGCAAGAGATGGGAAATTCTAAAGGATACGCTACATATAGTGAATGTATAAAGGGAATACAACAATTCAAAGATTTTATACAAAAAAATGAAATAAATGATGAAGGTAAGTATGTGAAAATAGAAAAATTAGGTGAACGAAAATTTGTCTATATATTCCATAACGAAGATGATGAGATTTTATATACTAGTAGAATTATAGAGACAAAATATAATTGCAAAAAATCTATAAAAAGCACTTGTAAGAATATAATTAATGCTAATATTAAATAAGATATTATAATATATGGAGATATAGAATATGGGGAATATAGAAAAACAGGAGCTACATGATATTTTTATAGGTATATCTAATAATGATGACATGTGCTTTAATAAATTATATGAAAAATATAGTAAACTGATTTATTCAATAGCTTTTTCAATATTAAAGAACAAAGAAGACGCAGAAGATGTTATGCAAAAAGTATTTGTAAAAATATGCAATATAGATAAGGACAAGTTGCCTAAAAAATGTGAAGCTACATGGTTATATTCAATAACTAAGAATGAAACTCTAAATTTTTTGAAAAGTAAAAAAATAGAATATAATTTAGATGATTTATATAATGTAACTAATGAAAATAAAGAATTAAATGAATTAATAGATAAAGAAGATTATAATAGAATAATAGAAAAACTAACTTTGCAAGAACAAGAGATAATATCGTTAAAGATTCTCTCAAATTTATCATTTAAACAGATATCACTTATATTAAACATTCCAATTGGAACAGTTAAATGGAAGTACTACAAAAGCATACATTCGCTAAAACTACTATTAGGAAATCTAGGAATGTTTATTATTACATTTATTATAGGGGTTAAAACATTATTATCTACTAGAAAAAAAGAAAATAAACATGTAGAAGAACTAGAAGAAAACGACATCATTAAAAATACAACAGCTGACGAAGAACAAAAGGTACATGTGGCAGGAAGTAATAGAGAAGAAGCAAATAGTAAGCTAGATGAGGAAAATGGAATACAAGAAGATGAAACACAGCAAATAGTTATACAAGAGCAAAGCAATATAAATAGTTATTATACTATAGGAATATTAGGCGTTTCAGTAATATTTTTGATTGTCACTTTATATTTTTTAATTATTTCTATGAATCACCAACTAAAAAAGAAAAAGAAATTGTCTAAATAATAGAAAGGTTATATGGTGATATTATGAATAAAATATTCAAAGTTGTAATAGCAATACTTATTTCTATAATTCTTTTATGGGCATTAATTTTTTTTATAGATTATATTAGAGTTTCAAAAGCAAATACAAATGAGACAGATGTAGATACTTCCAACTGTAAAGAACTTACAAGAGTTATAATGGTAAATGAAAAATTGTATTATGATACAGGAAAAGAAAGTACCATGGATTTGCGTTGTGGAGTTATGGATGGAAAAATTACGTCAACTGTACCAGAGAATGAAATTCCAACAGAAAATAATCAAGCAAATTTTGAAGGAAATTATAGTTATCAATATGGAACAAAAAATACAATAGAAGTCTTAATAGATGACAAATGGTACGTTTTTGAAACAAAAGAGGATAATAGTTTTTATGGGAAAGTTATAGGAGCTACTGCTAGTTATATAATAGTAGAGCCAAATGAAAATGAAGAAATAAGAAAATCAGCAGACAAAATATCCATAGCATTAGGACAATATAATGATGCTATTTATGAAGTAGGAACTAATATAAAAGTAACTTATGATGGTAACATAATGGAAAGCTATCCAGTACAAATTAAAGCAACTAAGATAGAACTTAAATCAGCAGGGGAATTTGAAATTAGATTTTACGATAAGCATCCTCAAACAGATACAAAAATTTATAAAGTTATAGATAAAACAGAAACAGACTTATATGATTACAGTGTTTACACATATGATGGTCATGTAAATATTTTAATAAATGATCAAGAAATTTCTTTAAGGGATGCTTTACTAGAAAATAAAATAACAATGGAAGAGATAATATCAAAAGCAAATGAGGATCTAAAAGCAAAAAATATAACAGGTGATACCTATAATGATGGTGGAAGTATGATTTATAAATATAATAATTATACAATTATTAAGTGCCATACAGAGAGTGGAAGTAGAGATGTATATATTGGAAGTAAAGATATGACAATTAATGATTTAGAAATCTATTAAATGGTAAAAGATTGATTAGATATCAATATAATAAATGAGAGGTTAAAATGGTGGTATTAATGAAAAAAATCATAGTAATAGGTATTATTATTATCTTAGTGGTCATTATAGGAATACTAATGTTTACAGGAATAGGCGAAGAAATGAGAACATATTTATATGATAAAGTCTTTATACCAAAAGAAGTTATTTCATCAGATAATCAAGATAATTTAAAAATAACCTATACATATAGATGGCAAGAAGAGAGCTTTGACATAGATGTAACAGATACAACACTTATAAAAATGATACAGGATAATATTTTAAATAAAGAACTTAATAATTATTCTGGTCAAATTGGTTTGGCAGTTTTAGGGCAATACAAAGTGAATTTTGGAGATAATATTAGTTTTGAATTTGACAATTATGATAATGATGGATTTGTCATGATGAATAATAACAATAAATGTTTCTTGACAAAAATAAATCCAGATATATTAGCAAAGGTTGTTGAAATAGTAGATGTGAAACTTACAGAGAAAGTAGAGCAATATAAAACAAGCCAAATAAGCATTACAAGAGCAGAAAAGAATGATAATGATATTATATTGGAAAAACAAATTATAAATATAGAAGAAAAAACAGCAATAGAATATATTATTAATCAATGCAAAAATATTTACACAAGAGAAATAAATTATGAACTAAGTATGGTGACACCAGATTATGAAATGGATTTTAATAATAATGTTAAATTACTAATATATAGTGAAAACGAGAGAGGTTGGATGCTAAAGGATGGAATTTTATTAGAAGCATATGGATTAAATTCATTTGATACAATTTTAGAAAATTGTTTTGATAATATAGAGCAAAAAAGGCAAATGTTTACTACTGACAAAATAGATATAATATCTCCTAATAAACAAATAGAATTAACAGATGCAGAAGCAATAGAAAAAATAACTACAAGTCTAATATATTCAAAAATATACAGACCAGATTGGCTTGAAGGTTATGATATAAAAGAAGAGTATGATACAGGAATAAAGGTAAAAATAAATGACAATGAATTTTTAATACCTGGAATTAAAATGATAGGAAATAGATATATTATAGATAAAGATAACAAAATCAACTTATGTTTTACATTACAAAATATTGAGCAGTACATCAATGAATTACTTGGGATAAAACAAGAGGAGAATAAAGGAGTAACTTATGTTGGAATATAATGTTTATACATTTGAGTAATAGACTTTTTAACGAATAAAAAAGTAAAATAGGCTCGGTATTCATAACCTTACAAAACTGTAAGGTTATTTTTTAAAACTTTGTGCTATAATATTGTCGGAGGTATGTAGCAATGCAGAAAATCTTAATTGTTGAAGATGATGAAAAATTACGAGATGAGTTAGAAATTTTTTTGAATAACAACGGTTATAAAGCAGAATCTTTAAAAAAGTTTAATAATACGATTCAAGATATTATAGATATAAAGCCAGATTTAATATTACTAGATATAAATTTACCAGGAGCAGATGGACAATATATTTGTAAAGAAATAAGAAAAATATCTCAACTACCAATTATAGTTGTAACAAGTAGAGATAATGATATAGATGAATTATTAAGTATAAATTATGGAGCAGATCATTACGTTACAAAACCATTTAATATTCAAATATTACTTGCTAAAATAAGTTCTTTACTTAGAAGAACCACTTTAGGAACTAATAATGAGAAAATTGATGCAAAAGAATTTATATTGAATATATCAAAAAGTACAATAGAAAGGGAAAATAAGGAAATAGAATTAACTAAAAATGAAATTAAGATATTGTTACATTTGCTAGAGCGTCGAAATAATATAGTATCAAGGGAAGAAATTATGGATTATTTATGGGAAAGCAATAGTTTTATAGATGATAATACATTAACAGTTAATATAACAAGATTACGAAATAAGTTGCAAGAATTAGATCTAAAAGAGTTATTAGAAACTAAAAGAGGACAGGGGTATATATTAAAATAGGAGGATAAAATGAAATTTAGCAGTTTTTTAAAAGATAAAATATTACAAATAGCACTAATTATATTTGGAATATTGACAATAGAGGTATTTTTAGTACCATATCCTTATGGTAAATTTATTAAAATATATATTCCAATAGTTATATTAACATTATATAGTATATCAATTTTAATTGAATATTTTATAAAAGCCAGATATTATAGCCATATCTATTACTTATTAAATGAATTAGATAATAAATATTTAATTACAGAAGTTATTAAAAACGCAAATTTCATAGAAGGAAAAATATTAAAGGATATATTAGAAGAAACTGATAAATCAATGTTAGAAAATGTAAATCAATATAAATATTCACAAGAGGATTATAAAGAATATATAGAAATGTGGATTCATGAGATTAAGACACCAATAGCAACTAGCAAGATGATAATTGAAAACAATAAAAGTGAGATAACCAAAAGCATAGATGAAGAATTAAATAAAATAGATAATTATATTGAACAAGCATTATACTATGCTAGAAGTAACACCGTAGAGAAAGATTACTATATAAAGAAAAATAATTTGAAAGACATAGTAAATGAAGTTATTCGAAAAAACAGGGCAGTTTTAATTACAGAAAAGGTATCTGTAAATACACATGATTTAGAAATGGAAGTTAATACAGATAGCAAATGGATAGTATTTATTTTAAATCAAATTATACAAAACAGCATAAAGTATATGAAAAATAATAATCTAGATCAAATTAATATATATGCAAAACAGGGAAAAGAGAATATTACTTTATATATAGAGGATAATGGAATTGGAATTAAAGAGGGGGAAATAAATAGAGTATTTGAAAAGGGATTTACAGGAACAAACGGAAGGATATCAAGTAAAAAATCAACAGGAATAGGGTTATATATATGTAAAAAATTATGTGATAAATTAGGTATAGCAATAGAATTAAATTCAACACAAGATAAAGGAACACAAGTCATATTAAGATTTCCTAATGATAGTTATATAGATATGAAATAAAACCTTACAAAAATGTAAGGCTTTTGTAAGATAAATCGATGGCAAATTTAATACAATGTGTCTATAATTAAGTTAAGTTGAAAGGAGTTTTAATATGGAAAAGATTTTAGAGGTAAAGAACATTGAAAAATACTATGGAAATAAATCAAACTTAACTAAAGCAATAGACAATATTAGCTTTGATGTGGCTAAGGGAGAATTTGTAGGAATTATGGGTGCAAGTGGATCTGGTAAAACAACTTTACTAAATTGTATATCTACAATAGATAGAGTGACAGCAGGAAATATAGTCATCAACAATGAAGATATTACAAAAATAAGAGGGAACAAACTAAATAAGTTTAGAAGAGAAGAATTGGGGTTTATATTTCAAGATTTTAATTTACTAGATACTCTAACTTGTTATGAAAACATTGCATTAGCTTTAACAATTCAAAAAGTAAATGCAAAAGAGATAGATAAAAAAATTAGTGAAATTGCAGACAAATTAGATATTAAGGATATTCTTAAAAAATATCCTTATCAAGTATCTGGAGGTCAAAAGCAGAGAGTTGCATCAGCAAGAGCAATTATTACAAATCCAAAGCTTATACTTGCAGATGAACCAACAGGAGCATTAGATTCAAAATCTGCTAGACAATTATTAGAAAACTTTGAATATCTTAATCAAAAATTACAAGCTACAATTTTAATGGTAACTCACGATGCTTTTACAGCTTCATATTGCACTAGAATATTGTTCATCAAAGATGGAAAAATCTTTAATGAGCTAATAAAAGGAAATGATACAAGAAAACAATTCTTTGAGAAGATAATTGAGGTACAAACACTTCTTGGAGGTGATTTGAACAATGTTATTTAAGTTATCAATAAAGAATATGACAAAAAGTATAAAAGATTATGCAATATACTTTTTAACATTAGTTTTAGGGGTAGCAATATTTTATATGTTTAACTCATTAGATAGTCAACAAGCAATGCTTGAGGTTTCTCAATCCACAAGAAGCATTATAGAATTAATGATAGGTATGCTAGGATTCGTTTCTGTGTTTGTATCAGTAGTATTAGGATTATTAATTGTATATGCTAATAATTTTTTAATAAATAGAAGAAAAAAAGAATTTGGTATATATATGACTCTTGGAATGGGAAAAAGACAAATATCAAAGATCATCTTATTAGAAACGATATTGGTAGGAATAATATCACTTGGAATTGGTCTTGTAATTGGCATATTTTCATCACAATTTATGTCTATACTTGTTGCAAAATTGTTTGAAGCTGATATGAGTGAATTCCATTTTGTATTCTCAAAAGAAGCTTGTATAAAAACTTGTATATATTTTGCAGTAATGTATCTAGCTGTAATGATTTTTAATACAATGACAATTTCAAGATATAAACTAATTAATTTATTAAATGCTACAAAGAAAAACGAAAAAGTAAAAATGAAGAATCCATTTTTAGCTGTTTTAGTATTTATATTTGGTAGTAGTATTCTTGGATATGCTTATTGGAAAGTAACAGGAGATGTAGGCTCAATGAATACAGCAGAAAAGATATTACCACCTATTCTTATGGGAATTGTTGGAACTGTACTAATCTTTTGGTCTTTATCTGGATTTATAATAACAGTTATTCAAAAAATGAAAAATATTTATTTTAAAGATACAAATATGTTTGTTTTAAGGCAAATAAATAATAAAATCAATACAATGGTTGCAAGTATGAGTGTTATATGCTTAATGTTATTTATGACAATTAGTATTTTATCATCTAGTTTAGCATTAAGAAATACTATGCAAAGAGAATTAGTTGAAATGACACCAGTAGATTTGAACTTATATAAAACTGCTAATTTGCCAGAAAGTTATATGAAATATGGAGTAGAGCATAAAATAACAAATGAGAAACAAAGGGAAGATTCAAAACATCCTATTTACGAAACATTGATAAATAACGGACTTGATATGAATGTACTAAAAGATATTGTTGAAATTGAAGTGTATGCTACAAATAATTTAACTTGGGAAACTTTTTTTGGTGATAGTTTAAATGAAGTAAAAGAGAAATTTCCAGGTTTAGCTTATGGAACAGCAGAAGAAATAGTAAAAATATCTGATTATAATAAAATGGCAAAATTATATGGAATAAATGAATATGAATTAAATGAAGATGAATATATTGTTCTTTGTGATTTTGATAGTCAAACAGAGTTAAGAAATAAAGTATTGGCAAAAGGAAATTATCCTTTAACTATTGCAGGAAAAGAATACAAATCAAAATATAATAAATGCCAAGAAGGTTTTATAATGATGTCAACAAGTCATACAAATTTAGGAATTATTTTAGTTCCAGATAGTTGTCCTTTAACAGAAGAAATGAAAGAAATGTATTTATTATCAGCAAATTATAATGCAGAAACAGAAGAAGAAAAAAAAGAAATTGAAAAAAACTTTGCAGGTAATCAAAATTCCTCAAATTTAATAAAATCCTTAAACGATAATGGAATAGAATTAGATGGATTTACAAAAATAAGTTTAATGGAAGCTAGTGTTGGAATAGCAACAATTGTAACATTTATAGCTATTTATTTGGGAATTATATTCTTAATAGCCAGTAGTGCTATTTTAGCACTAAAACAATTAACAGATAGTAGTGATAATAAACAAAGATATACTATTTTAAGAAAAATTGGTTGTGATGAAAAAATGATAAATAAAGCATTATTTAGACAAATAGGTATTTTCTTTGGTATGCCTTTAATACTTGCAATCATACATTCTATTTTTGGAATTCAATTTGCAATAACAATAATGTCAGGACTTGCATCAAAAGATGATTTACTACCTTCAATTATAGCAACAGTAGTAATTATTGGTGTAATATATGGCTCATATTTTTTAGCAACATACTTTGAAGGCAAAAATATTATTAAAGAAGAAGAATAGAATTGTGTAAGAGCAGATAACTAGTTGATAATTATCTGCTTTTATATTATATTTTAGATTGTGACAATTTTGTAATGATTTTTGTCACTGTAGAGTCACTTGCTATTTGTATAATATCAGTATAAATGACTTAATTGAGAAAGGGGAAAAAGATGGAAATATTAAGAGTGAAAGATTTATGCAAATTCTATGGAAAGAATGAAACTCTTGTTAAAGCGCTAGATGGAGTAAGTTTTAGTGTTAATAAAGGAGAGTTTGTTGCCGTAGTTGGTGCAAGTGGAAGTGGAAAGTCTACATTATTACACATTTTAGGAGGTGTAGATAAACCAAGTTCAGGTAAGGTCTATGTTGATAACCAAGATGTTTTTAAGCTAAATGAAAGTAATCTTGCAGTATTTAGAAGAAGACAGGTAGGACTTATTTATCAGTTTTATAACTTAATTCCTATTTTAAATGTTGAAGAAAATATTACACTTCCTTTATTGTTGGATGGAAGAAAACCTGATGAAACATATTTAAATGAATTAATTGATACTTTAGGATTAAGATCAAGAGTTAAGCATTTACCAAATGAACTTTCAGGTGGGCAACAACAAAGAGTGTCCATTGGTAGAGCTTTGATGAACAGACCAGCAGTTCTTCTTGCAGATGAACCAACAGGAAATCTTGACAGCAAAGCTTCAAAAGAAATTATAGAATTATTGAAGTTATCTAACAAAAAATATGAACAAACTATAATTATGATAACTCATGACCAAAATTTAGCCTTAAATGCAGATAGAATTATTACTATTGATGACGGTAAAATTGTAAGTGATAAGAAGGTGAGATAGATGGAAATTTTAAAAAAATTAACTATTAAACATCTTCTTATGAATAAAAGGAGAACGTTGGTAACTATAATTGGTATTATACTTTCTACTGCTTTAATGGTAGGAATAGGGTTATTGTTTTCGAGTTTATACCAAGCAACCTATGAAGATGCTGTTAAAAGTTATGGAGATTATCATACTGTTTTCAAAAATATAGATGGAAAAAGCACAAACATTTTGAAGAACAATTTGAAAGTAGAAGATATATACTATGAAAAAAATATAGGATATTCACGCTTAGATGGTAGCAAAAATGAGGACAAAATATACTTAAGGTTAAAAAGTGTAAGTAGTAATTTTTTTGAAAGATTAAATTTAATAGAAGGGAGATTTCCTGAAACTTCAAATGAATTAATTATTTCTAGACATATACAAACAAATGGGGGAGTAAAGCTTAATGTAGGTGACACTATTACATTAGAACTCGGTTATAGAGTTTCTGATGATGGTAAAGTATTAGATATTGTTAATCTAGTTAAAAGTGGTAATTATTATTATGACGATAATGGAGAAATTATAAATACTATAGAATTCACAGAAAATGAAAAATTAGAAATCGTAGAGAGTAGAGAATTCACTATAGTAGGAGAAATAGAGAGACCTATTTTTGAAGAACGTTCATCTTGTGGATATTCCGTATTTACAATAGATGATAATTTAACAAATGAAGAATATACAAATACTTATGTAGTATATAAGAACCCACGAAAAACTTATGATATTGCAAAGGAATTGCAAGAAGAGTTAGGAATTAAAGAACCAAATAGAGTATCTAATAATAATATGCTTTTATATTATTATGGAACTAGTCAAAGTGGTAATTTTACAGCAGCAGTTGCAGGGATGATGTCTATTGCCTTAGCACTTATTTCAGTTGGATGTATTATAGTAATATATAATTCTTTTGCAATTTCTACTATGGAAAGAAAAAAACAATTTGGGTTATTATCTAGTGTAGGAGCAACTAAAAGGCAGATAAGAAATAGCGTGTTTTTTGAAGCAATAGTAGTTGGAGGGATTGGAATAATACTAGGTACTGTGAGTGCTTTTGCAGGTATATATTGTGTATTAAAAATAATGAATCAGTTGTTAAATGGTGTAATATCATATACTTTTGATTTAACAGTAAACCCAGTATTTATTAGTATACCTTTAATATTTATGTTTGCAGTAGTATTAATTTCAGCATGGCTTCCAGCTAAAAGAGCAAGTAGGGTTACACCAGTTGAAGCTATAAGACAGAATGATGATATTAAGATAAATAAAAGGAAAATAAGAACGAGTAAATTAGTTAGAAAAGTATTTGGCATAGAAGGCGAAATTGCCCTTAAAAATATGAAAAGAAACAAGAAAAAATATAGAATTACAATAATTTCTCTATTCATAAGTATAGTAATGTTTATATCTTTTAGTTCATATTTACAATATGTAGTTAATAGTAGTGAGGGACTAGTTTATAATTTTGATTACGATACGAGTATAATATTGTATGAAGATAATGAAAAAGTGAAAAATGAAATGATTTCGATACCATATATCGAAAAGTATTCTATTCAAAAACAATGTAATACGGAATATACACCACTAGATAAAAGATATTATACGGATGAATTTTTTGAATATCTTAATTCAAGACCAGCTTATCTTGCAGATATAATAAATGTTAGCGAAAAAGAATATGAAGAATATATAGATAAGATTCATGGTAATTATGGTGATGCTATATTAATAAATAGAGCACAGTATAAAAATGATTCAGGGGTAGGTATAAATACTAAAATATTTAACAACGAATTAGAAGGAGGTTCAATACAGTTAGAATTCACAAAAATAAATGAACAAGGCAAAAGCACTACAGTATCAACATACACAATTTCAAATTTAAATTTGACAGAGGAAACTATATTTGGATTAGAAGCCAATAAATATGCTTCTAAAATAACAATTATACTAAATGATGATGAATTTGCTAAATACTCAAAATGGTTAGAAGAAAATAATAAGAAAGTAAGAACAAATATAATGATGAAAGCAACAGATATTGAAAAATTAGCAGAAGAATGTAATAAAGTACAAGATGATAATAGAGATATATCAATGTATGTAAATAATATAGCGTTAGATTTAAGACAAGAAAATAATTTGGTACTAGCAATAAAAATTCTATTATATGGATTCATAACATTAGTTACTTTGATTGGAGTTTCAAGTGTATTTAATACAATAAGCACAAGCATATCTTTAAGACAAAAGGAATTTGCTATGCTAAGAAGTATAGGATTAACGCCATTTGGATTTAACAAAATATTATTCTTTGAAAGTATATTTTTTGGAATAAAATCATTAATATATTCATTACCAGTTTCATTTGCGATAGTTTGCTTAATAGCAAGTACAATGGAGAATATAATTAGATTTAACGAGATATTAATACCATGGAATAGTATAATAATATCCGTAATTGGAGTTTTTGTGATTGTTCTAGCAACAATGATGTATTCTGCAAGTAAAATTAAAAAGGAAAATATTTTGGAAGCCATTAGGCAAGAAAATATCTAGAAATTATACAAAATTTGGCAATAAAATTATTTACATTTCATAATATTAATGTATAATATAATAAATATTATACAATAAGAGGTAGAAATATGAGCAACAAAAATAAAGTAAAAATATTTAAACTAACATTATTAATAATTATTTTAGCAATTTTTATTATTGCAACATTATATTTTTTCCCACTAATTAAAAACTTATCTACTAAAGAAGGTCAAATTATCTTTAAAGAAAAATTAGAGAATTCCAGAATGTTAGGAATGTTATCTCTATTTGGTTTGCAAGTAGCACAAATATTTTTAATAATTATTCCAGGAGAACCAATAGAAGTTTTAGCAGGAATGTGTTATGGTGGTATAGGGGGATTAATATTTATAACAGTTACTACAGCGATCATAACAACAGCTATAATATTCCTAGTAAAGAAATTTGGAAGAAGATTTGTATATACATTTTGCGATAAGAGAAAGATTAAAAAAATTGAAAACAGTAAATGGTTTAAAGATACAAAGAGATTAGAGATGATAATGGCAATACTTTTTATAATGCCATTTACACCAAAAGATTTATTGGTATACATAGCAGGATTACTACCAATAAATCCATGGAAGTTTGTATTAATTTCTACGATTGCAAGATTACCATCAGTAATATCTTCTACATTTGCAGGGGAAAAACTTTTAGATGGAAATTGGAAAATTTGTATAGCAATTTATGCAATTACTTTCTTAATTTCAGCAATAACAATTTTTATTGTAAATATAAAAAATAAAAATAAATTAACCATATAAACAACTTGATTTTTTATAGTTAAAGTGATATATAATACTCTAAACAGATTTAATTCTGTAAAATTTTAGATAGGAGTGAATGTTATGGCAAAATACAAATGCACAGTATGCGGTCATATTTATGATGAGGAAGTAGAAGGGGTAAAATTTGAAGATTTACCAGATGATTGGGTATGCCCATTATGCGGAGTTCCAAAAGAAATGTTTGAAAAAGTGGAAGGATAAATTTATACATAAAGAAAAGGACATGATTAAAATATTCTAATTTTGTAGATTTTCATGTCCTAATTGATTTTTATAATGCAGAAAGGATATTAATTATGAAAGAAATAGAAATCACAGAAGATATATTGTATATCGGAGTAGATGATAAAACAATAGATTTATTTGAAAGCCAATATGTCGTACCAAATGGGATATCTTACAATTCTTATATAATAAAAGATGAGAAAAATGTAATTATGGACACTGTTGATAAAAGAAAATCAAAAGAGTGGTTAAGCAATTTAGAAGAAGCACTTGGAAATGAAGAACCATATTATTTAGTAGTTTCTCATATGGAACCTGATCACGCTTATAATATAGGAACAGTAGCTAGCAAATATCCACGTATGAAAATTGTTGGAAACGAAAAGACATTTGTAATGTTACAACAGTTTTTTGAAATACCTAACTTAGAGGAAAGGAAGGTAGTTGTTAGAGAAGGAGATATATTAAATATAGGAAAACATACATTACAATTTTTTATGGCTCCAATGGTACATTGGCCAGAAGTTATGGTTACTTATGAGCAAACAGAAAAAATTGTATTTTCGGCAGATGGATTTGGAAAATTTGGTGCTTTAGATGTAGAAGAAGAATGGCTATGTGAAGCTAGAAGATACTATTTCAATATAGTTGGGAAATATGGTGCACAAGTTCAAGCTTTATTGAAAAAACTATCAACTTTAGATGTTAAAATGATATGTCCATTACATGGACCAATATTAAAAGAAAATTTAAAATATTATATAGATAAATATAATACTTGGAGTAGTTACACTCCAGAAGATGATGGCGTATTAATAGCATACGCATCTATACATGGTAATACAGCTGATGCAGTCAAAGAATTAGCTAAAATACTAGAAAATAAAGGAGCAAACAAAGTTGTGTTAACAGATTTGGCTAGAGATGATATGGCAGAAGCAATAGAGGATGCTTTTAGATATGATAAAGTAATATTGGCTGCTTCAAGTTACAATATGGGAGTTTTTCCACCAATGGAACAATTTTTACACCATTTAGCAGGAAAAAACTATCAAAATCGTAAAATTGGTCTAATAGAAAATGGAACATGGGCACCATCAGCTGGAAAGTGTATGAAGAACATAATAAATAGTATGAAGGATATAACAATTTGTGAGCCAACAGTCACAATAATCTCAAAATTGAATACTGATTCTCGTGCAAAACTACAAGAACTAGCAGATAATATTTTAAAGAAATAAATAATTGTAAAACATTGATAACAAATATAGAAATATTGGGGGTAAAAATATTGGATGAAATGGCAGTAGAAGAAAACAGAAAAATGAATAAAGTACAAAAAGCTATTATATACTTTTTTATATATTCATTTATGGGGTGGTTACTTGAAGTAATTTATGCTATGTATGTCGAACGTCATTTTGTAAATAGAGGATTTTTATTTGGACCTATATGTCCTATATATGGATGTGGAGCATTATTATTAATAATAAGCTTAGGTAAAGTAAAAGGAAATAAATTATTAAAATTTTTTGTAGCAGTAATATCCTTTTCTGCATTTGAGTATATAGTATCTTATATATTAGAAGTTATGTTTAATCAAAGATGGTGGGATTATTCAAATGATATATTAAATTTACAAGGAAGAATAAGCCTATTATACTCATTACTATGGGGAATTCTGGGAATATTATTTACAGAAAAAATACATCCAATTATTAGTGGAAAAGTTGAAAAAATATCTTTATTAATTCCAAAAGCAGTACAAATAATTATTATAATATGTTTAGTGATTGGAATAATAATAGATGAGATTTTTTCAATTTTAACATATTTACATATATATTAAAAATAAAAATGGAGAAAAAGATATGACAGAATTTGAAAAAAGAGTTTACGAAGTAGTAAAAACAATTCCATATGGACAAGTTATGACATATAAAGAAGTAGCTATACATTTAGGTAATGAAAAGTTATGTAGAGCAGTTGGAAATGCATTACACAAAAATCCTAATCATAATGAAATTCCATGTCATAGAGTAGTAAATTCTAAATATGAACTATCTGGAAATTTCGCTTTTGGAGGTTCAGATGGGCAAAAGGGATGTTTAGAAGCAGAAGGAATAAAAGTAAAAAATAATAAAGTAATAATTGTATAAAACTGGAGGTTTAGTTAATGAAACTATTAAAAAGAGCAATCATTGTAATAATACTTCTGGTAATATTAATTGGAATATTTATGACGGCATTAGTAGTAAAAGATGGATATGATATGTATAAACAAGCGATAGAAGAAACTCCACTGTCAGAGAGAGTGCAGAGCATTAGGAATAAAGAAAATTATACAAAAATAGATGAAATACCTGAAATCTATAAAGATGCTGTATTAGCAGTAGAAGATCATAGATTTTATGAGCATGGTGCGATTGATATAATTTCTATCGGTAGAGCAATAGTAAAAGATATACAGCAGATGAGTTTTGTAGAAGGTGGAAGTACTATAACGCAACAACTTGCTAAAAACATATATTTTACTCAGGAAAAGAAAATGACGAGAAAGATAGCAGAAGTATTTATGGCAATAGAAATAGAAAAAAATTATCCTAATAAAGACGAGATTTTGGAATTATATTTGAACACAAGCTATTTTGGAGATGGATATTATACAGTAAAAGAGGCGGCTATTGGCTATTTTGATAAGGAACCATCACAAATGACAGATTATGAAAGTATAATGCTTGCAGGAATTCCAAATGCACCAAGTGTATATGCTCCTACTAAGAATCCAGAATTAGCAAAGCAAAGACAAAGACAAGTTGCTGAAGCAATGGTGAATTATGGATATATTAGTCAAGAAGAAGTAGATAAAATAATACAAGAGGGCGAATAAATATGGGTACGAAAAAATCGTACCCATATTTTATATCCATTCACCATATTTTTTAATATAAAATTTCTTTGCAAAAATAGCAACAAAGCAATATAAGATTGGAATGCCTATAATTATAGAAAAATATTTTGGATCAAGTGCAGTAAGTCCAATTACTCTTCCCAAAAATGTGAAAGGCATAATTAAAGCAACAATACTTAATAGCAATGAAGAAAAATACACATACTTCGAAGCGTTACTTTCTTTAAAAGGTATCTTTGCAGTTCTAATAACATGCATTCCAAGAAGATTTGAAACTATACTATAAGTAAACCAAATAGTCTGAAATATAGCAGCTTCACGAACACCGAAAGCAAACCAAACTAATGCAAAAACGATTAAGTCAAAAGCTGAACTAAGAGGTCCCATAAAGATCATGAAATGTTTAAGACCTTTTATATCAATTCTTTTAGGCTTGTTTAGATATTCTTCATCAACATTATCTAAAGGTAAAGTCAACTGCCCAAAGTCATATAATAAACCTTCAACTAAAAGTTGAATAGGAGTTTCTGGTAAAAAAGGTAAGAGCACACTTGCAATAATTACAGAAACAACTTCACCAAAGTTAAAGCTTGCAGCGAGTTTAATATATTTCATTAGATTTGCAAAAGTGTGACGACCTTCTTTAACACCATCTAATAAAACATGTAAGTCTTTTTCTAATAGTATAATATCAGCAGATTCTTTAGCAATATCAACAGCAGTATCTACTGAAACGCCTACATCTGAATTTATAAGTGATGGACTATCATTTATTCCATCTCCCATGTATCCTACGATATTTCCTGAATCTTTTAGAAGTCTTACAATACGTGCTTTTTGTATAGGAGAGAGCTTAGCAAAAATATTGGTCTTTCTAAAAATTCTTCGAATTGCTATATCTGACAGTTTATCTAGTTCACTACCTGTAACTATTTTTGATGATTTTATACCAACTTTATCACAGATGCATCTTGTAATTTCAACATTATCACCAGTTAAAACAATAACTTTAATTCCATTTTTGCCTAATTTTTCAATAGCTGATTTAGCAGACTCTTTTGGCGGATCTAAGAAACCAATAAATCCCATTAACACCATATTTTTTTCATCTGAAATATCAAAATTTATCGACTTATTTAGATCATTCTTCTGACAAATAGCAACAACACGTAGACCATCTTTATTTAAATCTTTTGTAATTCTTTTCATATTTTCTTTTATATCGTTTGTAATAGGAGAAACTTGTCCTTGATAATTAATTAAAGTACAGATGTTTAATATTTCTTCTACTGCACCTTTGGTAATAAGCTGAGTTTTTTGACCATCAGTTACAACTACAGAAAGACGTCTACGCGAAAAATCAAAAGGAATTTCGTCAATTTTTTTATATTTTTCACATATATCTTTCATTCCATTTTCAAATCCACGGTTTATGACAGCTTCATCTATATTACTTCTAAGTCCTGTCTGAAAATAAGCATTAAGAAAGGCGTGCTTCAAGACTCCTAAATTTTCATTTCCCATAACATCCAAATACTTTTCTAGCACAATCTTATCTTCAGTTAAAGTTCCTGTTTTATCTGTACAAAGAACATTCATTGCACCAAAACTTTGTATAGAATCTAATTTCTTTACAATAGTTTTCTTTTTAGACATTCTTAATGCACCTTTAGATAAACTTGAAGATAATATTACAGGAAGTAGAAGAGGAGTAATACATATTGCTATTGCAACGGCAAAAGTGAAAGAAGTTACGATATTGTGTTTCCAAACAGTTAATA
Organism: uncultured Clostridia bacterium; assembly: GCA_947626025.1. Taxonomy (GTDB): domain Bacteria; phylum Bacillota; class Clostridia; order TANB77; family CAG-508; genus CAKPSH01. Next base: position 24,346 of record CANQQQ010000001.1, on the reverse strand, counting down.
AAAATACTATAGGTATTAAAATAAGCATAATACGTATTAAAAATTTACTTATACTTTCAATGCCCTTTTGGAAAGCTGTTTTAGGTTTACCAGTAGACAATGTATGAGCAACTTTACCAAAATACGTATTATCTCCAGTTAGAACTACTACACCTTTAGCACTACCACTTATTACATTTGTCCCCATAAAACAAATTGTATCTATATCTGAAATACTATCTATAGCATCAGTAATTTCACTATTTTCAGTTTTCTTTATAGCATCAGATTCACCAGTTAATGAAGATTGCCCAACATATAAATCTTTAGATTCTATAAGACGTAAATCAGCAGGAATCATATCGCCAGCTGAAAGTACTACAGTATCACCGATAACAAGATCTTTAAATGGTAGCTTTACTTTTTCACCATTTCTAATAACGGTTGCAGTAGTCGATACTAATTGTTTCAATTTTTCTGCAGCTAAATTAGAACGATATTCTGAAAAAAAATCTAATAAAGTACTAATAGCAACTAATATTATAATAACTATAATATTAGCGTAATTAGGACTTTCAGCTAGGTATACATCTGTATAGCATAATGTTAATGCAATTCCTAATAAGATACTATTAAAAGGAGTAAGTAAGCTACTAAAAAAGTAATTATACCATTTCTTTGAATTTGTTTGCTTTATTTCATTATATCCATAGGTATTAATTCTATTTACAGCTTCTGAATCACTTAGCCCTTTATCGGTGACTTTAAACTTTGATATTATATCTTTAACAGGTAATGTACATAAATCACCATAAATTTTATTAATATTGACATCTTCTTTTTTATCATTTGCCATTATAATCGCCCTTTCTAAGTTATATCTTTTACTCTAATATAATAATATCCATTTTATCATAAAATCAAACATAATAATATATTATTTATATAAAAATATCAATTATAAATTTAAAACATATGATACTCATAGGTGATTATTGTATGAAAATAATAAAAGCATTAAAAGAATTGTATGAAGATGCTAAAAACATTAAAGAAAAAGATCCGGCGTCAAGAAGTATTTTAGAAGTTATAATACTTTATCCAGGATTTCATATATTAGTATTTCACAAAGTATCACACTTCCTTTATAAGCATAAATTGTTCTTTTTAGCAAGGTTAAATTCACAATTGGGAAGATTTTTCACAGGAATAGAAATACATCCAGGTGCAGTAATAGGAAGAAGATTTTTTATAGATCATGGGATGGGAATTGTAATAGGAGAAACAGCAACGATTGGAAATGACTGTACTATGTATCATAATGCTACATTAGGTGGAACAGGTAAAGATAAATTGAAAAGACATCCAGATATTGGAGATAATGTTATGATAGGGTGTGGTGCAAAAGTCTTAGGACCTATAAAAATAGGAGACAATGTTAAAATTGGTGCAAATAGTATAGTGTTAAGAAATATTCCAGATAATGTAACCGTAGTGAGGTTTAATGAAATAATAAAAAAATGAGATTGTACTTTAATATTTTGATGGAAGAAAGCTTGTAAATCAAATTTATATTAGTTTATATACGAAAAAAACACATTGTAACAGAATAAATAAATCTTGTAAATTAATAAACAAAGTGATAGAATTTAATAACTAAGTAATTTTATAAAAATATAAAGGAGAGTACAATGGGGATAACATTTGAAAGAAAAATTAATTATTATGAAACAGATAGAATGGGAATAGTACACCACTCAAATTATATAAGATTTTTAGAAGAAGCAAGATGTCATTGGCTAGAAAGCATAGATATGCCATTTGAACTTCTAGAAGAAAATGGAATAACGATTCCAGTATTAGGAGTAAATTGTGAGTACAAAAATCATGTTACATTTGGTGATACAATACTAATAAATGTTATTGTAAAAGAATATACGGGAGTTAGGATGACTGTAGGATATGATGTTAAGGATAAAAAAACAGGGAAAACAGTTATATTAGCAGAAACAAAACATTGCTTTACTAATAGAGAATTAAGACCGATTAATTTAAAAAAGTACAATCCAGAGTTTTCTGCTAAATATGAAAGTATAGTAGAAAAATAATATAATTGTTGCAAATTATGTAAATAAATAGTATAATCTATTTGATGAATTAGAGCAGTTCAAAGTACGATTGCACAGTTCTTTAACTGTGTGTAAACAAAATGCAAATCGACAGCGTGACAGCGAAAGGAGGCAACGCTATGACACATGAAGTTCAGAAAAGAGAAAACAATGTATCAGAGATATTAAATAAAATCTCTGAACAGGTGACTAACTATCCGGCTTTTTTGCAGGCTGTTGCAAATTGGGCTGGGATAGATCGGGATCTTTTTACTCAAATGGTAATTGAGGCTTCTATCTTAATTAATGATGGAAAGAAACTCTCAATATCAGACCTAATATTTTCTTTGGAAGGTCACAGAACGAACTTGAATGCACCTAGTAGAAGACAAATCAAAAACATTGCTTATAATTTTAATAAAAAGAACAAGGGAGAAATGTCTCTACTCAAATTGCTAGAAGAGGTGGTTGTAAAATATTATTTGCATTTTGAAAACTGAATATAGTTTTATCTATATGCTCCTTGAATTATCAGGGAGCATGCTTTTATTTTAATAAAATTTCTATAAAATTGTTAGTAAATAAAATAAAAAAGCTAACAAATTCTTAGTTATATTTTTTTAAAACTTCCATAAAAAATTAATAATAAGAATGTGTAGATAGTTGATAATTATCTACTTTTATGTTATTATTCAAATATAATTTATTCCAGATGTGTAATAAATTTTAACAAAATGACTTTCATAAAATGGAGTACCATTAAGAAAAAATATAAAAACCACACCATAAAATAGTAAATCAGATGAAAGAAGATGAAGAAAGATGTTTTCAAACATAGGAGAATATGAGCCATGTGGAATATTTACAAGAGATCATTTCATTTTAATTATAATCACTGTAATTGGAATTTTTGTGGCATTAAAAAATACAGTTAAAAAAAGTAAAGAAGAAATACATAATATCATAAGATTTGTAGTGATAATTGCATGTATATTAGAAGTTGTCAAGATAATTTACAGTATAAAGCAAAACTCATTTTATGCGGTAAATACATATGTACCACTATACTATTGTAGTATATTATTGTATGCTGGACTTTTGAGTTCATTTGGAAAGGGTATATTTAAAAGAATGGGAGATGTATCTTTGGCAACAGGAGCAATAATAGGTGGAATAGTATTTATTATTTATCCATCGACCTCATTACCTATGCATCCAGCTTTCCACTTTTTAAGCATACATAGTTTTTTATTTCATGGTGCAATGATATATTTAGGAATATTACTAAACAGAACAAGATACATAGAATTAAAAAAAGATGATATTAAGTATTTTGCAATTCTAATAGGAAGCATGTGTGTTGTGGCCTTAATTATAAATAAGCTTTTTGATGGCAATTTAATGTTTATATCTAATAATTTTCCAGGTACACCACTTGAAATATTATATAATTTAACAAATGGAGGAATATTCTACACTTTAATTATGATAGTAACACAAATGACAATGCCATTTTACATTTCTTATTATGCAATATATAAAATACGTAGTTTAGAAGAAAATTATAAATCATTAAAAAACAAGTTATTAAATGAGAAAAATGACGAAAGGAAAGAATATGAAATCCAATGATAAAAGAGAAATAATAATCATATTAATATTTCTAATATTACAAACTATAGTATTTATAATAGCAGGTATAAATAAATCATATATACATATGGATGAAGCGTATTCTTTTGGATTAGCAAGTTACGATAAAATTGATATACAGGATAATAGTGATTTTTATAATACTTGGCATAATAAAGAATATTATGAAGATTATTTAACTGTAAATGATAATGAGAGAAATAATTTTTTACCAGTATATGAAAATCAAAAAAATGATGTTCATCCACCACTATATTATTTTGTACTAAGAACCGCGATGGGATTTAATCTAGATAGTTATTCAAAATGGTCTGGAATAATCGTAAATATAATTATATATGTATTTATAACAATATTTATGTATCTAATAATAAAAAAATTATTATATGGAGTTGATAAGTATAAAGAAAAATCCGCAATCTTAGCTTTAATATCAAGTTTAACATTATCATCTATAAATAATGCTATTTATATAAGAATGTATGCTCTATCTACTTTAAATATAACAATTACAACATATTTACATATGAAACTATTAGATGAGAAGACCGCTAATTATAAATTACTATTATCAATAGGAGTATCGGCATTATTAGGTTCATTAACACATTATTACTATTTATTTTATTTAGCAATTTTATTTATAATGTTTGTTATCAAATATTTAAAGGAAAGGAACTATAAAGAATTAGGTAAATATACAGGAACGATATTACTAGCTGGAATTATATCATTAATTATATTTCCTTATTCAGTGCAACATATGTTTTTTGGATATAGAGGTAAAGGAGCAATTAGTAATTTAACTAATATTTCTGAATTTATAAGGAGTATAGCTTTATATGTATTAAAAATAGATATATATGCGTTTAATAATATATTGTTTATAATCCTGATATTTATATTTGGTGTAATTATTTATAAGAAAGCAAAGAAAATAAAAGTAGCAGAAATTAAAAATAAATATATAAAATATATAGCGTATCCAACTTTTTTTTATGCGATATTAGTAGCAATATCTTCTCCATGGATAGAATTAAGATATATAATGCCAGTATGCAATTTAATATTTATACTTGTAATATATTTCGTTATGGTATTATTAAAAAATATTGTTAAAGAAAATACATTAAATAAAATTATGATAGGAACAGTTATATTAATGTTCATAATGCCTTTCATTACGAATAAAGTTATTAATTTAGTAGTTGGTGAAAATTTTAAAAATGAACAGGAAATTCTATATTCAAGTAAAAATGAATTGGTTGAAAAATTGAAAAGTGAGTTTAACCTGCCAATAGAATTATTTTATGATTTTAGCAATATATCAATAGACAATACATTACTATTTATAAAGGATTTTAAAATAGAACCAGAAGTCTTGTATTCTAATAAACAAAATATTACAGAATTTGTAAAAGAAAATAAAGATTTACCAGCATTATATATATTAAATTCAGACCATAATAGGTTTTTAGATGATATATTATTATTTACAAATATAGATAACTCATATATAGCTAGAGATATTAAATGTAATGAAGATACAATAAAAAAGATAACTTTAGATAAAGATACTAAAAAAGGAATGCTAATATTTATAAGTAATGGACAGCAAAACGATGAAATTACAAATATAATAAAGAATTCGGTTGAATTAGAAGAAGTAATATATATAAAGAGACTTAATGCTTGTGATGTCTATTTAATAAAATAGATGAAAATTGAAAAGTATCATATAATAAACCAGTTTTTGAATAGTAAAATACGAAATAATAAACTGTCATAATAATTAGAATTCTAAAAAGGTAGAAGGTTTTTACATCATTAAATGATAATTTAGAAAATGTGAAAATTTTGTGAATTTTAGCACTCTACTATTGATATTGCTAAAATGTAATGATAATATATATGTATAAAATAAAAGATATCTTTTAATAATAAAATATGTGCTACCTAAAAAAGGTGTCAACACGTAGAAATGAAAGGAAGTAGATTGATATGATGATGATACCAAGAAGAAAAAATGAATTTGATTTATTGGAAGAAATGTTTACAGATCCGTTTTTTTCAGAACATGAAAGCAGAATAATGAAAACAGATATTAAGGAGGAAGAAGACAAATATTTAATTGAAGTTGAACTACCAGGATATGAAAAAGAAAATATAAAAATAGAAGTAGAAGATGGGTATTTAACAGTTCATGCAGAGGTAAATTCTAATATAGAAGAAAAAGAAGACGGAAAGTTTATACGAAAAGAAAGATATGTAGGTTCATGTTCAAGAAGTTTTTATGTAGGAAGTGAAGTACAAAGTGAAGATATAAAAGCATCTTTTAAAAATGGAATGTTAAAATTAGAAGTACCAAAAAAAGATGAAAAGAAAGAAATACCTGAGAAAAAATATATACAAATTGAAGAATAACAATATATAAAAACTAGATAAGATGAATCCAAATTATTAGACAAATTTGTTTAATCATTTGGGTTCATTTTATGTTAAAATAATCAAGCAAATTATTATTGAATAGATATATACAAATACTAATTTATCTATTAAAGAAATTTAAATATTTGTATATAAATTAAAAGAGTAGAAAATTACAATTTATAAAAATATGTATTCACTACTTATTAGCTTTTATGATATAATAAGGATGAAATTTAAATATAGAAAATAGGGGGATAGAAGATGAAGAAAAAACGTATTATTGTATTAAGTATAGTTATAGTAGTAATATTAACACTAATAGCACTTATATTTGTGATTGGTAAGAATAAGGAAGGCAATCCAGAGAAAGTGTTAAGAGATTATTTTTCATATGCTAATGATAAAAATTATGAAGCTATGTATGAGTTAATAGATAATAGTGTTATTAGTAAAGAAGAATACATAAATAGGAATAAAAACATTTATCAAGGAATTGAATTGACAGATATAAAATTATCAATAGATAGCACAGAAAAAGTTGATAATGATAATACTAAAATAAATTATAATATGTCTATGCAAACAATAGCAGGAGAAATATCTTTTCAAAACTCAGCTACTTTAACAAGAAAAGATAATAAATATTGCATACAATGGTCATCTAATTTGATATTTCCTGAACTAAATAATACTGACAAAGTTAGAGTTTCAAGTCAAACTGCAAAGAGAGGAAGTATATTAGACAGAAATAATATTGTACTTGCACAGCAAGGCACAGTATCTTCTGTTGGATTAGTTCCAGGGAAGATGAATAATGACACAAAACAAAAAGATATTGAAAGATTAGCAGAACTATTAGATATAGAAGTTGATACAATAAATAAGAACTTGAATCAATCTTATGTAAAAGATGATACTTTTGTACCATTAAAAATGGTTGCAAAAAATAATTTTGACTTAAAAGAAAAATTATTAGTAGTTAAAGGAGTAAAAATAATAGATGCTACTGCTAGAGTGTATCCAAGTGGAGAAGAAATAGCTCATTTAATTGGATATGTTCAAGTTGTAACCGCAGATGATTTAAAAGAAAATGAAGGAAAAGGTTATACTTCATCAAGTGTAATAGGAAAAACTGGACTTGAAAAAATTTATGAGGATAGACTAAGAGGTACTAATGGAGCTGAAATATACATTACTGATGCAAATGGTACAAAGAAAAGTACAATAGCTAAAATAGATGTAAAAGACGGTGAAGATATAAAATTAACGATAGATTTAAACATACAGGATACTGTATATAGACAATATTCGCAAGATAAAGGATCAACAGTAGTAATTAATCCAAAAACAGGTGAGGTACTTGCAATGGTGAGTACACCTTCGTATGATCCAAATGATTTTGTATTAGGAATATCTCAAAACAAATGGAATACAATGACAAATGACGAATCAAAACCATTATATAATAGATATCAAGCAACATGGGCGCCAGGTTCATCATTAAAACCAGTAATAGGAGCTATAGGACTTACAACAGGCAAATTTACCGCTGATGAAGATTTTGGAACAAGTGGAAGTTCATGGCAGAAAGATGAAAGTTGGGGTACTTATAAAATAACTACATTGGCTCAATATAGTGGCAAAGCAAATTTACAAAATGCATTAATATATTCTGACAATATCTATTTTGCCAAATCTGCATTAAAAATAGGAGCTAAAACATTAAAAGAACAATTTACAAAAATAGGATTTAATAAGCCAATAGAATTTATTCAAGCAATGAACTCTTCAAAATTTTCTAATAGCAACGAATTTGAGAGTGAAGTGCAGTTGGCAGACAGTGGATATGGTCAAGGTCAAGTGTTAGTGAATCCATTACATATAGCATCTATATATTCTGCTTTTGTTAATGAGGGAAATATGATACAACCTTATATAGAATATGGTAAAGCAAAATCATATTATGTTGAAAATGCATTTTCAAAAGAAGCTGCAAATACAATAAAACAAGATTTAATACAAGTTGTAGAAAACCCTGGAGGAACAGCACATTCTGCAAAAACTGATAAAGCAATAATTGCAGGAAAAACAGGAACAGCTGAAATAAAAGATTCAAAAGACGATGAAAATGGAACAGAAATTGGATGGTTTAATGCATTTGTTGCAGATGAGAACAATAGTAAACAGATGCTAATTATAAGTATGGTTCAAGATGTAAAAAATAGAGGAGGAAGTCACTATTTATTGCCTAAAGTTAAAGCAATATTTGATACTGTACTTTAAAAAATAGCTTCACAAGAAAAAGTGTATGCAAATTTTATCTCGTAAATAATATAAAGATTAAGAAAATGATGACTTCTGGTGTTTTTTATAAAGAATTCCAATAACATTAACATAATATCAAATTACGAATATTATATAATATAGGAGGACAAAACGTTGGATATATTATATAGTATTGGAGGAATTTTAATACCGTTTATTGGAACAAGTTTTGGTAGTAGTTTTGTATTTTTTATGACAAAAAATATGAGCGAAAAGTTTCAAAAGATTATTGTAGGTTTTGCATCAGGTGTAATGATTGCTGCTAGTGTATGGTCACTTATACTACCAGCTGTCGAAATGGCTGAAAATCAAGGAGTAATATCATGGATACCACCATCAGTGGGTTTATCATTAGGTGTAGTGTTTTTACTTTTTATAAATAAAATAGCTCAAAAATTTGAAAACAAACCAAATGGAAAAAAGCTAAATATGTTATTATTTTCTGTAACTCTACATAATATTCCGGAAGGAATGGCAGTAGGAGTGTGCTTTGCAGGATTTTTAGCAGGAAATACAGGAATAACTTTATTAGAGGCAATTGTTTTAGCAATAGGTATAGCAATTCAAAACATTCCAGAAGGCGCAATTATTTCAATGCCATTAAAAATGAAAAAAATGGGTAAAGGAAAATCATTTTTATATGGAGTAATGTCAGGTATAGTTGAACCAATTGCAGCTATTATAACTATATTATTAACTAATATAGTAGTACCTATATTACCATATTTGTTAGCATTTGCAGCAGGTGCTATGATATTTGTAGTTGTTGAAGAACTGATACCAGAAATGCATAGTGGAACAAAATCTATGTTAGGTGTAATTGGTGTAACTATAGGTTTTTCTGTTATGATGATCTTAGATATTGCGTTAGGATAATCTTTAAATATTTTTTAAAGCAGATAATTGAAAATTATCTGCTTTTATGATATTATTAAAAAAATTAATATTCGCATAAATGAAAAATAAAGAGGGATACAATTAAAGATGAAAAAGAAATATTTAAGAAATTTAATATTATTTGTACTAATAATATTATTGACTTTTTATATTATATTCAAAGGAAAAGATATAAATAATATAATGAATGTACTATCAGGAATAGATTTAAAATACATATTAATTGCTATTGCGTGTATGTGTGTTTATTTAGTATGTGAGGCTATAAACATAGGAAGAACATTAAAGGCATTGGGCGAAAAGTCAACAATTTATAGAAATATAAAATATGCTCTTATAGGTTTTTTCTTTAGTTCTGTAACACCAGCTGCAAGTGGAGGACAACCAATGCAGATCTATTATATGAATAAAGATAAAATATCAGTTGCAAATTCTACATTAACTCTTCTAATAAATTTAACTTGTATACAAATAGTAACAATTTCTATTGCTATAATTAGCTTATTTTTTAATTATAAATATATGAGTTGGCTATTAATTTGGTTTTTTATACTAGGAATTTTTCTTAATGCTACGGCGTTAACATTGCTATTGATATCAGTACTATCAAAAAGAATGACGAATGGATTAATTAATATAGTGATTAGACTATTAAAATTTTTCAAAGTAAAGAATATAGAAGAAAAAAAGAACATAATTGAAAATGAGCTAACTAAATATCAATTTAGTGCAACATATATAAAATCTAATGGGAATATAATATTAAAAGCATTGCTAACCACTTATGTTCAATTTTTAATATTTTATAGCATATCATATTGGGTATATCGTTCTTTTGGTTTAAATGAATATAATATTTGGCAAATAATATCAATGCAATCAGTTTTATATGCCACCGTTTCTGGAATTCCATCTCCAGGAGCAGTTGGAGTTAGTGAAGGTGCATTTTTAGAGATGTTTAGAAATATATACTCTAATGAAATGCTTAATGAAGCAATGTTATTAAATAGAGGAGTGAACTTTTATTTATTTGTAATAATTAGTTCAGTTATAGTAATGATATACACAGTAAGAGATAAAAAGGAAGAAAAATTAAATAATAAAGAGAATGAAAAAGATCATACCATCGAATAAAAAATTTAGAAAACGAACACCATTACCACGAACATAGTAAATAGTAGAGTTAAATTATTGAAAAAAAATATTGACATCTTTATTAATTTAATATAACTTAGAATTAGGAGGAACAAACGATGAAAGAAAAAAAAGAATCTAGATTTAAACAGATAGAAAGAAGCATATTTATTAATATGACTAGAAATAAATCCAAAAAAGAATATAATGAAGTTATAGAAAGAATTACTGAAGAAACAGGTGAAAAGCCTGATATTGATGTTAGAAGAAAGATAAGAAAACAAATAGTTGACAACAATGCGAAAAAGATGAAAAACAGAGCTATGCTAACTGCCACATCAATTATTCTATCAGGGGCTATAGGTTTAGGAACAGGATATGCCTTAAATGAGGGTAGTGGTACAGTTGAAGGAGTAACAAAAACAGAGTATGGTATAAATATAGATACTGCAGAAATCGATGGAAAAGTGGTAATTGAAGTCAAGGACCAAAAAGAACTTAGCTTTAGAGATAAATACAAAGTAAGCCAAGATAATGAAATTGTTGTTAAACATGGGGAAAAAGAAAGTGAATTGATTGACTTATATGAACTAGAAAACACAGTTACACAGGAAGTTAAAGCATTAGAAAATGATGAAGAAATATTAAACTATGTAAAAAAAGAATATGTAGAAGAGTATAACAGAATAAATGATGAAAAAATAAATGTAGAAAATGTAAAATTATATAGATCGACTTTGGGCAATTTTGATGAGATAATATATGAAGATTTTACTAAGAATGGAGATAAAATCATAAGAGTATGCGATAAAACATATGGAAAAGAAAATGAATTATCCCAAGTTATGGGATCTACAGGCGAGTTAGTATATATAAGCATTAATGGAGAACTAAAAGAGATTGCTGTTGGAGTCTCTTCTCATTTTGAAAGGGGATATTCAGGGAACGAAGAAATTGATAAAATTGATGAAAATTCATTAGCCGAAAAAATGGGAAATTTATTAAATGCTGGAACAGCATATGTCAATGCAAGAGAAAACGACAAATCACTATATGAGAAAAAATTAATAAATGCAATGATAGATTATAAAAAAGGAAAAATTGAAGAGATCACTAATACAAAAGTAAGCAATGAAAAAGAAAGTGAGGGTTTTGATATTGGTGACTAAATAGTTTTTGAAATTGACATAATTTGTATAGAGTGTTATAATACCATAGTAACAAAAACAATTTTTAGCCGCAGAGCGTTATTGCGCTCTAGAGAAAGGAAAAGGACAACAACATCATGAAAAAAATCAGAGTAGGTATTGTAGGTTATGGTAATGTTGGTAAAGGAGTCGAGGCAGCATGTATGAAAGCTACTGACATCGAATTAGTTGCTATCTTTACCAGAAGAGACCCAAGCACAATCATTCCAGCATCACGTGTGGCTGTCAATAATTATTATGATATGTTCAATGATTATTATATTAATTATATTGATGTTATGATTTTGTGTGGCGGATCTGCAACAGACTTGCCTGCGCAAGGACCTCAAATTGCTGCTTGGTATAATACAGTAGATAGTTTTGACACGCATGCTGATATACCAAAATATTTTGCTAAAATGAACGAAATTGCAAAAACGGGCAAAAAGACAGCAATTATTTCTACGGGCTGGGACCCAGGGTTATTTTCACTGAATAGGGTGTATGCTAGTGCAATTTTACCTGATGGATACACTCAAACATTTTGGGGATATGGTGTAAGTCAGGGACATTCAGACGCAGTACGGCGTATCAAAGGAGTTAAAGATGCTCGCCAGTACACTATACCTGTTGAATCTGCAGTACAGCGTGTGAGAAATGGCGAAAATCCTATATTGACGACCAGAGAAAAGCATACGAGGGTATGCTATGTTGTAGCTGAAGAAGGAGCAGACAGGGAAAGAATAGAAAATGAAATTACGAGTATGCCTAAATATTTTGCTGACTATGACACTACAGTTTACTTTATTAGTGAAGAGGAAATGGAAAGGAACCACTCCACGATGCCACATGCAGGAATGGTATTCCATGTCGGTGAAACAGGCGATGAACACAACAAGCAGGTAATTGAGTACTCATTAAAGCTCGACTCAAATCCTGAATTTACAGGTTCAGTTCTGGTTGCATATGCAAGGGCAGCATATTGTATGAATCAGGAAGAGAAGTTTGGAGCTTTAACAGTGCTTGATGTTCCTCCAGCAAAGCTTAGCCCATTGACTAGTGATGTACTATTAACAATGATTTAAACAGAGTTTTTGAGTCCTAAAAATAAGAGCATGGTGGAAACACTATGCTCCTTATTATCTAATAGGAAATTTCTATGAATTCATATTAGATAATAATGCTACAATTGATATTGCCTTTAAGATTTCCTCACTTTGTTTGGAAACTTAAAACTCGACCAAAAGAAAAAATGGCATATATTTCAAAGAAATTTACATAAAATAACTAATTATTATTGAATTATGTAAAATAATGTGATATAATATCACTGTAATTTTATAAAAGGAGTGAAAAAATGCTTATGTGTAATGAACATATAAAGTGTGCAATTACAATTAGCATTAGTATTATATTTTTAGCTTCTGTAATTGTCACTAGCAATTTTTTCACCAATGATGAGATTAAAAGAAATACAATAGAAAAAGCAACGATAAAAGAAAAAACAGTATCATGCATGTATGAAGAAAATACTTCAAATCAGATTATTGAGCAGAATGAAACTATTGAACAAAATGAAAGTTCTAGTACACAGTTAATTGAAGAATCAACAACTAAAATAACTGAGGATACTAACACTTCAAAATCAAATTCAACAAAGAGTAGCACCTCTAGGAGTACTAGTACAACTACAAGAGGTAATACAACTGTAAATCAATTAAAGACTAATACAAATTCAAGTACAACAGAAAATAATAGTACTAAAACACAACAAATTGGTATATCAAGTGAATATAATGGGCTAGCTACAATAGGAAAAATTGAAATACCAAAAACAGGACTTAATATGCCTATATTTAGCAAGGTAACAGTAAAAGGTATGGATACAGGACCATGTTTTCTATATTCAACAGGAAAATTAAATGAAAGTGGAAGTAGCTTAATAGTAGGACATAACTATAACAATATTTTTGGTAAAAACAAAAACCTTAATGTAGGAGACAAAATATATGTAACGACCTTAGACGGTAATAGAGTAGAATACACAGTTTATGATAAAATTAGAATTACTGCTGAAGATTTAAGTTATATGAATAAAAGCAGTAGCACTCAAATAGCAATATCTACTTGTACTGAGGATGATAACTATAGATTAGTTATCTTAGCAAAAAAATAGTAAAAATTATCAAGGAACACTAAAGTGAAAAATTTTATTATATAAGATATTGAAAACGAACCATTTTTGTGATATATTAATATAAAATTTATATTCCCAAGGGAGGTATGTATTTTGGAACAAACGATGGACGAACTGAATCAAAAATGCATGGAATGTATTGCTAATGCAGAAAAACGGTTTCGACCAATTGACAGAACAAAGTGTCAATATTGTCCAACAGGCATCGACATTCACCGTTTAGAGGTGAAAAGCCAAAGCAAGTGGAACAAGGTCGATTGGAACGATTCGCGTTTCAAAGAGTTCTATCATGGTTAAAATAAAAGAGAAGTGATTCTATATAAGAAACACTTCTCTTTTATTATTATATAGACAAATTCCTTTTCCATTTTGTAAAAACGAGATATTACAAAAACTTGTATTTTAGTGTAGAAAATGATATTATCATAAAGTAAGTGATAATTTAGTTAAGTAGAATTTACGTAAAAAGAAGGAATTATAAGATTTTGTAATGAACTTTTGAAGGTTAAGATAGAGAAGTAAAAGAATATATGAATTTACTGCTAAAAAGTAAGGTGTAAGGGAGAGCATAATGAGAGAAGAAATAGAAAAATATATAAAAGAGAACTATGATGTTTTGCAAGAGCACCCTTGGAAAGAATATCCTAACTATACAACTTTTAAACACAATAATAATCAAAAATGGTTTGCTATCATAATGGATGTTCCATTCGAAAAATTGAAAATAAATAAAGATGGTGTAGTAAATGTAATAAACTTAAAAAATATTCCAGAAATGATAGGAGGATTAAGAAAAGAAAAAGGAATATTACCAGCATATCATATGAATAAAGAACATTGGATTACAATTTTACTAGATGGTACAGTTTCAAAAAAAAAGATATGTGAATTAATTGATTTAAGTTATGACTTAACGAGAAAAAAGTAAATTATAATAAATAAAAGAAGGTTATGTATATGTTAGAAATCCATATTATAAGAAGCAAATAACTAAATATAGTTTAAATCCAAATTTATAAGATAAAATAACAGAGGCTAATCAAAGAAGTTGGCTGAATATAGATAATCAAATTAGTTTTCTAAGTTAAAGCAAATTACTAAGATACAAGGCTTAAATGCCTTGTATTTTTGCATAAAAAATGGTAAAATACTAAATGCAAAGGAGAAAATAAAAAATGTTCAAAATTCATTCGGATTATAAGCCAACTGGAGACCAGCCACAAGCAATAGAATACTTATCAAATGGAATTAAAGAGGACAAGAAATTTCAGACACTTCTAGGAGTTACAGGTTCACGGAAAAACTTTTACAATGGCAAATATAATTGAAAAAGTACAAAAACCGACACTCGTTTTAGCACATAACAAGACACTTGCTCGGACAACTTTATTCGGAATTCAAAGAGTTCTTCCCAGAGAACGCAGTGGAGTATTTTGTTAGTTACTATGATTACTATCAACCAGAAGCATATATTGCTTCTAGTGATACTTATATTGAAAAAGACGCTAGCATTAATGATGAACTTGACAAATTAAGGCATTCTGCTACGGCTGCACTTTTTGAGAGAAGAGATGTAATTATTGTTTCTTCTGTTTCTTGCATATATGGTTTGGGAGATCCTATTGATTATGAGAATATGATCGTTTCATTGAGACCAGGTATGGAAAGGTCTCGAGATGAAATAATGAAGAAATTAATAAATATGCAATATACAAGGAATGAAATTGATTTTAAAAGAGGTACTTTTAGAGCAAAAGGAGATGTATTAGAGATTTATCCTTCTGACCAAAGTGAAAGTGCAATTAGAGTTGAATTTTGGGGAGATGAAATTGAAAAAATTAATGAAATAAATCCTTTAACTGGTAAGGTAGTTGCTTTAAGAAATCATGTCATGATATTTCCAAATTCTCATTATGTAACGGAAAAAGAAAAATTAGATAGAGCAATAGTAACAATAGAAGAAGAGTTAAAAGAAAGAGTAAAATACTTTAAAGAACATGACAAGTTGATTGAAGCTCAAAGAATAGAAGAAAGAACAAATTTTGACATTGAGATGATGAGAGAAACAGGTTTTTGTCAAGGTATTGAAAATTATTCTAGACATATAAGTGGACGTGCTCCAGGCTCTGCACCATTTACTTTATTTGATTACTTACCAAAAGATTTTTTATTACTAGTAGATGAATCACACGCAACAATTCCACAAGTAAGAGGTATGTATAATGGAGACAGATCGCGAAAAGAAAGCCTAGTGAAATATGGATTTAGATTACCATCTGCATTAGATAATAGACCACTCAAATTTAATGAATTCGAGGATAGACTTAACCAAGTTATATTTGTATCAGCTACCCCTGCTGAATATGAAAGCGAGCATTCTAAAGAAAATGTTGTTGAACAAATTATTAGACCAACGGGATTGTTAGATCCTAAGATAGAAGTAAGACCAGTAGAAAATCAAATAGACGATTTGATTGCCCAGATAAGAATGAGAACAGAAAAAGACGAAAGAATACTTGTAACTACATTGACAAAGAAAATGGCAGAAGATTTAACGAGCTATTTAGCAGGTGTTAATATAAAGGTTAGATATATGCATTCAGATATAAAGGCACTAGAAAGAATGGAAATAATAAGGGACTTAAGAATTGGAAAGTTTGATGTTTTAGTAGGAATAAACCTTTTAAGGGAAGGATTGGATATTCCAGAAGTATCTTTAGTTGCAATATTAGATGCTGATAAAGAAGGATTTTTACGTTCAGAACGTTCATTAGTTCAAACGATAGGTAGAGCTGCTAGAAATGTTGATGGGAAAGTTATTATGTATGCGGACGAATTAACAGAATCAATGGAAAAAGCAATTAAAGAAACAAATAGACGTAGAAAGATACAGGAAGAATATAATGCGAAAAATAATATAACTCCACAGACTATTAGAAAAAGTGTAAGAGATACGATAAAAGCAACAATAGTAGAAGATATTCAAGCTGAATATGATATTAAAGAAGATGAAAGCATAGAAGATGTAATAAATAAATTAACAGAAGAAATGTTAAAACATGCACAAAATATGGAATTTGAAGAAGCTGCTATAATTAGGGATAAAATTAAGGAACTTCAAGAATTAAGTTAAAATGAAGAACTCTCCTAAAAGGAGAGTTCTCTAGCCTATAAGAGTAAAATTTTGAAGTTATCTTATAAATAAACTATTGTCGTTTCAAAAAGGATATGATAAAATATACAAATAATGAAAAGAGAGGAAAAAAATGGATAGAGATCATATTAGAAATTTTAGTATAATTGCACATATAGACCATGGAAAATCTACATTGTCAGATAGAATAATTGAAATGACAGGAGTGCTTTCCAAAAGAGAAATGCAAGAACAAGTCCTAGATAATATGGAATTAGAAAAAGAACGTGGTATTACAATAAAATCCCAAGCAGTTAGGATGGTATATAAAGCTAAAGATGGACAAGAATATATATTTAATTTAATAGATACTCCTGGACATGTCGATTTTAATTATGAAGTATCAAGAAGTTTAGCAGCATGTGATGGGGCGGTACTTGTAGTAGATGCTTCTCAAGGAGTTGAGGCACAGACTTTAGCGAATGTTTATCTGGCAATAGATAATAATCTTGAAATTATACCAGTAATAAATAAAGTAGATTTACCAAATGCAAGACCTGATGAAGTAAAAAAAGAGATAGAAGACATAATAGGAATAGAGGCAGAAACAGCACCATGTATTTCAGCAAAGACAGGACTAAATGTAGAAGAAGTATTGGAAAGAATTATAAAGGATATTCCAGCTCCAAAAGGAGATGAAAATTCGCCTACGAAATGTTTAATATTCGATTCATACTATGATAATTATAAAGGTGCTATTGCTTATGTTAGAGTATTTGATGGAACTGTAAAAGTTGGAGATGAAATTAGACTTATGAAAGCTAATAAGGTTTTTACAGTAACAGAGGTTGGATATTTTGAACCAGGAACTTATGTTGAAACAAACGAGATTAAGGCAGGGGAAGTTGGATATATTGCTGCAAGTATAAAAAACTTAGAAGATATTCATGTAGGAGATACTATTACAGTTAATTCAAATCCAGCAACTGATGCTTTACCAGGATATAAAAAAGTAAATCCAATGGTTTATTGTGGTATATATCCAATGGATGGTAGCCAATATGAAAGTTTAAAAGTTGCACTAGAAAAACTAAAATTAAATGATGCTGCCCTTCAATATGAACCAGAAACGTCAGCAGCATTAGGATTTGGCTTTAGGTGCGGATTTTTAGGATTATTACATTTAGAAATAATACAAGAAAGATTAGATAGAGAGTTTGATTTGGGACTAATTACAACTGCTCCGTCAGTTATATATAAAGTACATAAAACAGATGGAACTGTAGTAGATTTGTATAATCCGACAGAATTACCACCACAACAGCAAATTTCATATATAGAAGAACCAATAGTTAAAGCAGAAATATATACTCCAAAAGAATATGTTGGAAATTTAATGCAAATATGTCAAGACAGGCGAGGCGTATATGTTGATATGAAATATTTAGACGAGAATAGAGTAACACTTATATATGATATGCCATTAAATGAAATAATATATGATTTCTTTGATAATTTAAAATCTAAAACAAAAGGATATGCTTCTTTTGATTATGAATTTAAAGAATATAGGCGTTCAGAACTAGTAAGATTGGATATACATGTAAATAATGAGCCAGTTGATGCATTATCATTTATAGTATTTAAAGATAGTGCATATAACAGAGGAAGAAAAATGGTAGAAAAGTTAAAAACAGCGATTCCGAGACAATTATTTATTATTCCACTTCAAGCAGTAGTTGGCGGTAAAATAATAGCAAGAGAGACAATTTCTGCAATGAGGAAAGATGTATTAGCTAAATGTTATGGTGGAGATATAACTCGAAAAAAGAAATTACTAGAAAAACAAAAACGTGGAAAGAAAAAGATGCGTCAAATAGGTAATGTTGAGGTACCACAAGAAGCATTTTTGTCAGTATTAAAGTTAGATGATGAAGAGTAAATAAGTATTTTTAGATTTTTAGTTTTTACAATGAAAGGAACATGTGAAAAGTAATGTCAAAATTTAATAAAAATAATTCAAATGCAAATAAAAAATATAATCGAGAAATAAGTAGAGAAAAGGAAAATAAGCCATATGATGATATAGTTGAAGGACGTAATCCAGTTCTAGAACTTTTAGAGTCAGGAAAAGATATAAATAAGATATTTATACAGGCAGGAGAAAAAAATGGTTCAATTAATAAAATAGTTGCAATAGCAAAAGAAAAAAGAGTTGTAATGGTAGAAGTTCAAAAATCAAAGCTAGATGAAATATCTGGAACAAAAAATCACCAAGGTGTAATTGCCATTGTACCTCCTTTTGAATATTGCGATGTGTATGATATATTACAATATGCAAAGGAAAAGAAAGAAAAACCTTTTATAATAATATTGGACGGAATTGAAGATCCCCATAATTTAGGTTCAATTATAAGAACTGCAGAGACAGCAGGTGCACATGGGATAATAATTCCTAAAAGAAGAGCAGCATCTGTTAATGCAACTGTGGCAAAAACTTCTGCAGGTGCGGTAGAGCATGTTAAAATTGCGAGGGTTAGTAATATAAACGAGACCATAAAGTATTTAAAAGAAAATGGAGTATGGATTTATGGAACTGATGGAGAAGCTAGGAACATGTATTATAATCAAGATTTTAGAGATTCAACTGCAATAATAATAGGAAGCGAAGGATTTGGAATGAGCGATTTAGTAAAAAAGAATTGCGATGGTTTAGTAAAAATTCCAATGAAAGGAAAAATAAACTCGTTAAATGCATCTGTTGCTGCAGGAATTATTATCTATGAAGTAGTAAAACAAAGATTATAACTAGAAAATTGAATTATGCATAAGTAAATTCACATTGCTGTTAAGATTATTATAATACTTAGGACACAAAAAATTTACAAAGCGATCAAACTCTTTATTAAAACGGATAATACGGAAGAAAAAGACAAAATAACTAAAAATTAATAAAAAATATTGGGAAAAAAGTCTTGCAATATATTTTTTTTATTGTTATGATATAAATGTATATATAAATCTATGAGGAAGAGTGCAGAAAATGATTGAATTTAGAAATGTAAGTAAAGTATATGGAACAGGTGTCGAAGCTGTTGATAATGCGAATTTTAAAATAGAAAGAGGAGAATTCGCTTTCTTAGTTGGAGCATCTGGTTCTGGAAAATCAACTTTAATTAAAATGATATTAAAAGAAGAGGAGCCAAGTTCAGGAAATATAATAATAAATGGAAAAGATACTACTTTTTTGAAGAAAAGTAGAGTCCCATATTTAAGAAGAAGTATGGGAGTAGTTTTTCAAGACTTTAGATTATTACCAGATAAAACAGTTTATGATAATGTAGCTTACGCAATGTACATAGTAAGAGCAACTCCTAGGCATATTAGAAGGCAAGTTCCAATGGTTTTATCTTTAGTTGGTCTTAGTGGAAAAGCAAAAATGTATCCAAATGAATTATCTGGTGGTGAACAACAAAGAGTTGCACTTGCTAGAGCACTTGTTAATAATCCGTCAATGATAATTGCAGATGAGCCAACAGGAAATTTGGATCCAGAAACAGCTTGGGATATAATGAATTTATTAAATGAAATAAATTTACGAGGAACAACGGTTGTTGTAGCAACTCATGCAAAGGATATAGTTGATAAAATGAAAAAAAGAGTAATTCAAATAGATAAAGGTGTTATAATAAGAGACGATAAAAAAGGTGGTTATAATAGTGAGATATAATATTATTAGTTATTTGATAGGAGAAGGTTTCAGAAATACTTTTAAAAATAAAAAATCGACTATAATATCAATTACGACAATGTGCTTAACAATGCTGATGTTTGGAACTTTCTTTATACTAGGGGAGAATATTAATCATATAGTAAACAATATACAAGAACAACAAGGAATGATGGTAGTTATAAAAAAAGATGCAACAGAAGAACAAATAAGAAAATTGGGCGAAGAAATAAGAAAAATTGATGGTGTAAATACAATAGAATATACTTCACAAGAAGAAGCTTTTAATAGAGTAAAAGAGCAGTGGAAGAATGTTAATATAGACAAGGTTTTAGAGGGATATACAGCGGATAGACTTCCACCATCATATACAGTAACTTTAACTGATTTATCATTAAATAAAGAAGTACAAAATAAAATAGATGCAATACTAATTGATGATGCGGATGTAATAGAAGACATTGAAGCAACAGATAGTACAATTTCAACATTGGAATCTATAGCAAGAGGACTAAGAATGGGAATATTGGCTATTTTAATCGCATTAATAGTTATATCAGTGTTTATTATTTCAAATACTATAAAATTATCAGTTCATGCAAGAAGAAAAGAAATATCAATTATGAAATATGTTGGAGCTACAAATAGTTTTATACGCTGGCCATTTATAGTTGAAGGAATGATAATAGGTATAATATCAGCTCTAATAACTATTATAATAGTTGGATTTGCTTATAACGGAATTGCTGCACAGGCAGTACAAGCTGAAATACTACAGAAATTAAATATAAGTCTAGTATCATTTAGAGATATGTTAAATTTAATTTTAATAATGTACTTAGGTATAGGAATTGGAATTGGCGTATTAGGAAGTGGTATGTCAATGCGTAAATACCTAGAAGTCTAAAACAATATACAGACGAAAGGGATGGAACATATGAAAGAAAGAGTAAAATTACTAATATCATTATTAATAATATTAATACTAGTTTTTTCTACAGTCTATGGAACGTTTGCTGCAGTGACACAACAAGATATGGATGAAACTCGTGAGAAGATTAACGAAATCGAACAACAAAAGCAAGAAGTAGAAGCTAATTTATCTGAAGAGATGAAAAAGCTAGAACAATTAGATGGAGATATTGCCGAAGTTGAGTTTAATTTAGGCAATGTAGAAAGAGAACTAAAATCTCTACAATCAGAAATACAGGGATTAGAAACAGAACTAGAAAAGAAAATAGAAGAATATGATATAAGATACGAAAACGCTTGTACAAGAATAGAAGCACAATATTTATATGGAAACATAACGTACTTAGATGTTTTACTAAATTCCACAAGTTTATCAAATTTTCTTTCTAATTATTACATGGTAGAGCAGTTACTAAAAGACGATGAAACATTTTTAGAGGAATTAGAAGGAGAGAAACAAGAAATAGAAAATGAAAAGACTACTTTAGAAGAAAAGAAACAAAAGGTAGAAGAAGAAAAACAACAAGTTCAAAAACAACAACTTGCGTTAGCCAATAAAGTAAATGAAAAGAACAAGATAGTTTCTAGTTTAAAGGCTGAAGATGCAGCTTTACAACAAGAAAAAGAAAATTATTATGCCGAACTAGCACGACAAGAAGAAGAATGGAGGAGACAGGCTGCTCAAGCAGGAAATTCTGGAGGAACATATTCTGGAGGTAAGTTAGCATGGCCTTGTCCAAGTTATACTAGAATTTCATCATACTTTGGATCTAGAGGAGCACCTCTAGCAGGAGGATCATCATATCATAAAGGAATTGACATGGCAGCACCAAAGGGCAGTTCAATATATGCTGCAGAATCAGGAACAGTTATAGCTGTTTATACAGGATGTACTCATAATTATGGAAAAAATAAAAGCTGCGGTTGTGGTGGAGGATTTGGAAACTATGTAATGGTAAGTCATGGAGGAGGATTAGTTACAGTTTATGCCCACTGCACATCAATTAATGTAAGTAATGGAAGCAAAGTATCAAGAGGAAGCGTTATTGCTACTGTAGGTACGACTGGTGCATCAACAGGATATCACTTACACTTTGGAGTTTTATTAAATGGTACATATGTAAACCCAGCACCATATATAGGTCTATAAAAATAAAAGTTGAATATAAATGATAGAGGCACTATGCTATTTGTTGAATGAAATTATCAAGAATAGAAAAACTTACTTAGAATTTTTTATACTTGTTAAGTTTCTAGCAAAGCACGGTGCCAAAATCTACGTATGGAGAAAGGAAAGGTATAGATGCAAATAAACAAAGAAAAATTTTCAAAAATTTATAATACTATAATGATAGTTATTATTACTGCAGTTGTAACATTTTCTGTAACTAGTATTTTATTGTACAGAAATGGAGGAATAAAATATATTCCAGTAACAAAAGTAGATACTACTGGTTTAGGTGCTACTTTAACATCTTTCAAAGAATTACTCAATAAAAAATATTTATATGAACTAGATGAAACAAAAATGATTGAATCTGCAATAAAGGGATATATTAATGCAGTGGGTGATGAATATACGGAATACTTTACTCCAGAGGAAATGGAAAATTTTACAACATATACATCAGGAAATTATATTGGTATAGGAGTCTACATTGAAGCAGATATAACAAACAATATAATACGTGTTATATCTACAATTAAAAACGGTTCAGCAGAAAAAGCAGGAATACAAGCAAATGATATAATATCAAAGGTAAATGGAATATCATATAATGCTAATGAATTATCTAAAATGACAGCGGAGATAAAAGGAGAAGAAGGAACAACCGTAGAATTAGCTATAATAAGAGATGGAAAAGAATTGAATTACAATTTAGTAAGAACAAATGTACAATTATATCCGATAGAGGGAAGAGTTTTGGAAGAAAATATAGGATATATTGAGTTAGCAAGTTTTGATGAAGGGTGTGCAGATCAATTTAGATCTGTTTATGAAGAATTAAAAAAGAAAAATATAAAAGGATTAGTCATCGACTTAAGGGATAATGGCGGAGGAATTGTAGATGAAGCTTTACAAATAGCAGATTATATTTTAGACAAAGATTCTACAATGTTAATAACAGTAGATAAAAATAATACAGAAGAAATAGAAAACTCAGATAATAATCCAATTATTGATGTCCCTATTGTAGTATTAGTAGATAATGGAACAGCAAGTGCATCAGAAATATTGGCTGGAGATTTACAAGATTATAAAAAGTCAATAATAGTTGGACAAAAGACTTTTGGAAAAGGAGTTATACAAGAACTATATACGTTAAATGACGGCAGTGGACTAAAAATAACTGTAAAAGAATATTATACTCCAAATAGAAATAAGATAAATAAAGTAGGAATAACTCCAGATTATGAAATTTTAAATAATGAAGAAACAGATAATGACGAACAATTAGCGAAGGCAATAGAATTATTGAAATAACTATACTAATTTAATTAAAATATAAATTAAAGAAATTTCTATAAATGGTAAAATTAAGTGACCGGTTTTTAAAAATAAAAAGACACACATTATTACTTTATGATACAATGTTAGTG